>JAOAUB010000093.1 GCA_030157805.1 Legionellaceae bacterium | reverse complement strand
TAATATTGAATGATTTTACAAGCTTATTGCAGGTGTATTTCCCCGATCGGATACATATCAGAAGTTAGATGATGAGTTCCTTTATGTTCACACGCGTTTATACCCATGGGGTGACAAACGATATCGTTGCTACCTTCACCTTTTTTACAATGCTCGCGCAAGAGCCGATGCTATTGATCGATTTAATGAAGAACTCTTCCAATACAAGGAAGAGTTAGAATCAGAAAAACAAAACAGTAAGCATCAATGGGCTTATGATACTTATTTCATAATAAAAACAACGCCTAAGCGTGGGAAAAAAGTAACGTTTAATATGCCTACTGTTAATCAATACATCAAGAGCTATGCTGGATTTCAAGCTTTATTATCGAACAGCATTAAGGATCCGGTAAAAGCATTACAGGTATATCGCGATAAAGATGTAGTAGAAAAATGTTTTGATGATCTTAAAAATCAATTGGACATGAAGCGATTACGAATGCATAGTTCTGCAACTACTGATGGCAGACTCTTTATTCAATTCATCGCCCTCATTTATGTCAGTGCCTTACGCAAAGAAATGAGGAAATCTAGTCTGATCAAGCACTACACCGTTCGCGAACTTCTTCAGGAAACAGAAACGCTTACCAAAATAAAGTACTCAGGCAAATATGGTCATATTATTACTGAAATGACCAAGCCTCAACGAGAAATTTTAGCTGCGCTAAATATAGACATCCCTGGGAAAACCTAGGTACAATTTTTTCGGGAAATGAGGATACATTTGTTTTGCACTCTATCTGCACTCTGCAAGATGAATTTTAGCGAGGCGAAATTTACAATAACCTTTATTCTATTGGTGTCGCGGGCAGGATTCGAACCTGCGACCTGCCCCTTAGGAGGCGCAAGATATATAATTCCATATTGTCCAGTTAAATCCATTAATCCTTGTAAAATATAGATTTTATCTATTGTTTTGTCCAGCATTGTCCATTAGAATTTGTTACTGACCGTACATTTGGCTATACCTGTGGCTATACCAAAAATATTATAAAAGACCAACCTGGAGTGTCATTTAATGGATTCAAAGAAAACACCAACCAAGCAAACAACTCAAGAGCGCAAACAACGTGGAGGTATTGATCGTACCGTTATGTTTCCTGTGGCGTCATCAAAAGCTGAATTACCTGCCGATTATAATCAATGGGTTACTGATTTAAAACAGAGAATTCATTCTGAACGATTACGAGTTGTTTTGGCTAGTAATGCTGCAATGATAGTCCTTTACTGGGAGATAGGTCGAAGTATTTTGGAAAAACAACAATCACAAGGATGGGGTAAGAAGATTATTGATCGTTTATCTTTTGATTTGCGAGAGCAATTCCCTGAAATGAAAGGATTTTCTCCTCGGAATCTTGGTTATATGAAGGCTTTTGCTGCTGCTTGGCCTGATTCTGAAATTTTGCAACGCAGCGTTGCAAAATTATCTTGGCGCCATAACATCACGCTTTTAGAAAAGCTTAAAACGCAAGAAGAGCGCCTCTGGTATGCCATGAAAACATATGAGTTTGGTTGGTCTTACAATATTCTTGCCATGCAAATAGAGGCAAAAGCCCATCTTCGCTTAGGTAAGGCGCAAAATAATTTTCTTACAACATTACCCCCTGAAGACTCTGACTATGCCTTACAGGTGTTTAAAGATCCATACCTATTTGATTTTCTTGGCACAGATGCGCCACGGCGTGAGAAAGAATTAGAACAAGGTTTGATTGATCATGTGCAAAAATTTTTATTAGAGCTTGGGCAGGGTTTTTCTTTTGTAGGTCGTCAAGTGCATTTGGAGTTAGGTGATCAGGATTTTTATGCCGATTTGCTTTTTTATCATCTTAAACTGCGTTGTTATGTGGTTGTGGAATTAAAAGCTCGCGCTTTTGAACCTGGTGATGGTGTTCAATTAAGTATGTATATGCATGCTGTTGATAAATTATTAAATCATCCTGATGATAAGCCATCACTTGGATTACTTTTGGTGAAGGAAAAGAATCGTGTTTTGGTTGAGTATGCATTAGGTGATATGAAGCGTCCAATCAGTGTTGCTCAATGGGAAACACAATTAACTCAATCATTGCCTGATAATTTAAAAGGAAGTTTACCTAGCGTTGAAGAAATTGAAGCTGAGCTAAGTGGTGATTTCAGCAATGAGACAGAATAATGGGAAAACTCAATGCTAAATTAATTGAACATACTAAGCCTAAGGAACAAGAGTTTCGCTTACCTGATGGCGAAGGTCTTTTTCTTAGGGTTCGTCCTAGTGGTGCAAAAAGTTGGCTGTTTTGTTTTCGAATTGGCACTGATAGAACTTGGCGCCAAATGACCTTAGGTTCACTAGAAGGCCTTTCTTTAAAAGAAGCTCGTGATCAATTAAAAGGGTTGAAGCAATTAGTTAAAGACGGTATTGATCCACGTAATGCAAGAGCAGCCACCAAAACAGAAAATATGCAGGCGATTTCTATGCAAGGGTTATTTGATTCGTGGATAGAGTATATAAAGATAGCTAATGAAGTCAGTGCAACATGGATAAAGCGTCATGAAGATCGGTGGCGATTGCATTTGAAAAAAGCATTAGGTGGTATATTGGCGCGGGATTTAACTCGCGTGCATCTTTCTAGTGCCTTAGATGCTATGACTCGAAAGGGGATTAGGGAGGAAACCCGTAAAGCTTTAACCACACTTAATCTTATGCTGGATTATGCTTTAACTCGCCATTTTGTTGAATTAAATCCAGCGCGAATGTTAAAACCTAAGGACTTTTCAGCTACCGCTGGTAAGCCTCGTGACCGAGTATTGTCCTTAGGCGAGTTGCGTGAATTGTGGAAAGCATTGGATCAGGCAAATGATTTATCAGACACAGACACTAGCATTATCAGGATGTCAGTTATTACTACCAGCGCTATAAAGCTATTAATTTTGACTGGAGCACGTCGTTCAGAGGTTGCTGGTATGCGTTGGTCAGAACTTGATCTTATAAATAAAGAATGGTTATTGCCTTCGGAACGAACTAAAAATCGCCAAGCTCATATCATTTACCTATCAGAATTAGCCGTTTCAATTATTAATATGCTTAGACCAATTTCTGGTAATTCTCTTTTTGTCTTTGATACAGGGCGATATGCAGCGTCCGGCCATGTGCATGAAGATTCTTTGACTGGTGTTATTGCGCGATTAAGAGGAACTGCTAAAGGTGTAAAGCGGAAAGTATCTAGCAATGCGCCTTTAGCGGATATGAAGCCATTTACTATTCATGATTTAAGACGCTCAGCAGCAACCGCATGGGGTGAGTATTTAAAGACGCCTCCACACATTATTGAAAAAATGCTAAACCATCAGCCTGCAAACAAATTAGTTGCTACTTATCAACGAGCAGTTTATGTAGATGAACAAAGGAAAGCTTGGGCTGATTGGGGAAAATTAGTAGAACTGCGCGTTAATGATTATGTAGAAAATGTTACGGTCCTTCGAAAAATGAAAGAATTTGTTTGAGGTAAAAATGATTGATGTAAAAGAGTTGGTTTTAATAAGTGAACCTGAAGAGGCGAAGAAAATATCAATTTTGGGTAGCAATGGAGATCTTGAAGTTTATGTAATTAGCCAACGCACAGGAGTACCTTATCAGCTAACAATAGGCGATTTAGATAATATCCGCTCTGAAATTCCAAAAAAGGTGGTGATTGAGGTGGGGGATTTTTTGCAGGGTTATTTTCAAAAGGTAAGTTATCTTGATTTAAGAATTAAAAAACTAAAGCATAGTGAACTTTTTTCAAAAATTGATGAAAAAAATCCTGATAATGCCACTCTATTGTCTAAGAGTCCTTATTGGGTTGCGTTTGAAAAACAGCTTAATACAGCGGTATCCGCATATCCAAATTGGGCAGAATCTTGCATTAGAGGAAGGAAACAAATTAAAAAGGAGGTTATTAAAGCATGGCTAAAAGACAGGGGAAGTGATGATCGACAGGCAGAAATTATTAAAAATATTCTGTCAGATATTTACTTAAAATCTGACAAATAAAAAAAATAATAAATTTAAAATCAATAAGATAAGTTTGACATATTTTCTGTCTAACGAAAAATGATGTGACATAATTTCATCCTAATTATTCTCATTACCATGTTTGATTACGGCCAATAAGGTCTTATGGAGTTCAATATGGTAAGCATTCCTGATGCTGGTTTTCTTCGATTAAATCAGATTATTGGTAATAAGAAAACAAATCCTACCATTCCACCAATTATTCCGGTTGGTAAGTCTACGTGGTGGGAGGGAGTTAAAAGTGGACGTTTTCCCCAACCAATAAAACTTGGCCCACGGATTACTGCTTGGCGAGTAGAGGATATTAAAAAATTCATTGCAGAAAACACTAAGGGATGATTATTGTGAATAAAAAAACAGAAAATCCTTTAGTACATTCAATAAATGTTGAGGTAGTTCGAGCTTCAGATATTAAACCAAAACCTATTTTATGGCTCTGGAAAGACTGGTTAGCTGCTGGCAAGCTGCATATTTTAGGAGGCGCACCTGGTACAGGAAAAACTACAATTAGTCTTGCATTGGCTTCAGTTGTATCTTCTGGAGGGGTTTGGCCAGATGGCTCTCAATCAATGGTTGGAAATGTAGTGATATGGAGTGGAGAGGATGATCATAGTGACACGTTGATCCTGCGGCTTATTCAAGCTGGTGCTGACTTAAACCGTATATTTTTCATTACTGGTATTAAAACGGGTAAAGTAAAAAGATTTTTTGATCCGGCAATAGATATGGAACCATTATTGAGAAAACTTCAGGAAATTGGAGCGGTGCATTTATTAATTATTGATCCTGTTGTTTCCGCTATCTCAGGTGATAGTCATAAAAATGCTGAAGTGAGACGTAGTTTACAGCCCTTGGTTGAGGTGGCTGGAACCTTAGGATGCGCTTTACTGGGAATTACTCATTTTTCCAAAGGCACGCATGGGCGTAATCCCGTTGAAAGATTAACAGGTAGTTTAGCTTTTGGTGCATTAGCTCGCATAGTAATGGTAGTGGCAAAACAACAGCATGACGAGGGCGGAGAGTCGAATTGGTTGTTAATGCGTGCTAAATCGAATATTGGGCCAGATGGAGGTGGATTTATATATCAACTCCAACAAGCTGAATTGATAGATCATCCGGGATTATTTAGTTCTCTTGTAGTATGGAAGCAAGCTATTGACGGTACAGCGCAAGAATGGTTAGCAAGAGCTGAGCGGTTTGAGAATAGCTCACAGGGAATCAAAGAGAAAGCTATGCACTTTTTAGCAGAATTATTAGCAGATGGCCCATTAGCCCAGACTTATATTCAAGAGTTATGTTCTAATGCCGGATACTCAGATGCAACTATCAAAAGAGCTAAAGAGGCTCTTAATATTAAATCAACCAAAGAAGGGGGACGCTTGGGGATGTTAAACAACAATGGCTATGGAATCTTCCTCTCAATGATACTCTGACTGAAGCTTCTAAATAGATCTGAAGGTACTCAAAATTACAGAAGGTGTTCATTAAAAAAGTTGATCATCTTCTGTAATTTTGCGTACCTTCTAGGTATTTTTTAGCAGATAATATTTAAGGATTGAGAATCAATTTTAAATTTTGCTCGGATGGTGTGGGGGGGGTAGCAGGGTTTTCAGCCGGGGTAGGGTCATCCGGTGTGGAACAATTTTCTCAATAACTCCACCAGTTGAATTTCGTTGTGATTTAAATTCAACCATTTTGATTTTAAAAACATTTATAATAAACACAATTCAATTCTTCACTCAATAATATTATCAGAGCTGATTAAGGCTAAAAAATGAACAATCATACGCATATTGTTAAATGGGCAACTGATTACCTAATCTCGAAAGGATATTCTTTACATCACCTACCTGAAATTGTGGTAGAAACACCTTGGTCGAATGTAATTCGTTTTTCAACTTCAAACGGTGATATTTACTTAAAACAAACGCCACCGTCCATATCCTTGGAGCCGAATATCATGCAATTATTGGCAGCTCAATTTCATGCCAATGTACCTGATGTGATAGCTATCAATGCGGATTTACATTGTTTCCTCATGAAGGATGCTGGACAAACGCTGCGAGGATCTCTAAAGAACAAATTTCAGCCAGACCTATTGTGCCGAGCACTTAATGAATTTATCACCATTCAACGAGCAACCGAGAATCAGATAGACTCTTTCTTGAAATTAGGCGTTCCAGATTGGCGATTAGACAAATTTCCTAAACTGTATAATCACATAATCAAACAAGAGGAATTTTTAAAAGCAGATGGTATGATCGATAAAGAGTTGCAAATATTACGTGATTTTGCCCCCAAATTTTAGAACAATGCGAATTATTAACCAAATTTCAGATTCCTGAAACACTAGTTCAATCTGATTTCCACAGTAATAATATTTTATTTGATTCCAATACCCAAAAAATGACATTCATGGATTTAGGTGAGACAGTAATTACTCATCCATTTTTTTCCTTACATACTTTTCTGCGTCAAGCCATTATTCATCACGGTGTGCAAGAGCGCGATCAAATCTATTGCCAACTTCAAGAGTCTTGTTTTGAAAATTGGGTAGAGTTATCGAAAAATCAGCTGTTAGAAGGTTTTGGATTGGCTAAAAAGTTATGGCCTATTTATTCTGCACTGGGTGCTTATCGTTTAATGAGTGGTATAGATCTGCAAACTTTTAAGGCTTATTATGCCGATAGACCTCATCGGCTTGTTGGATATTTTAGAGAGTATATTTCTTCTATTTGAATTAATAAAAGGTCTCTGAGCTGCGTTATAAATGGTAATAGAGATAGAAAAAATGATAAAAATTGATTTGCTAAAAAAGCATTCAGATGCAATAGATTCACTCGCCCAAATTTGGCATCAGGTTTTAGGGCGAATATGGGTGCCTGATGTATCTATTGAACGAGTTAAACAGCGGTTTGTTGAACACTTAAACGAGGATTCAATACCATTAATTTTTGTGGCGCTTTTTAATGATAAACCTGTTGGAATGTGTAGCCTACGGGAGAATGATGGTATTCGCCCTGATTTAATGCCTTGGCTTGGTTCCCTCGTAGTAGATCCTGATTATCAAAAACAAGGTATTGGTGAGAGGCTGATTAATGCCACGAAAGAAAAGGCAAAGCAATTAGGGTTTGAACAATTATTTTTATTTGCATTTGATCCAACTATTCCAGAGTACTATCAGAAGTTAGGATGGCAAAAAATAGGGTTAGATCAGTTCAAAGAACATCCTGTTACTGTAATGGAGATTGGTTTATGACTTTAAAATTGTCTTTCGAAGAGCACCCAAACCAGGAAGATATCCAGGTTTTAATTAGGGGTATTACTGACAATGCAAAGCAACAACGCGGATTTGATGCCTTAGATTTTTTCGCATTTTTTATTCGCGATGAGAATAATACGATTGTAGGTGGCTGTAATGGTGGTACGCTTTATGGTGGCTTACATATAGATAGTCTGTGGGTAAGTGATGTTATTAGAAACAAAGGATGGGGTATAAAATTAGTCCATGCTGCTCTAACTTATGGAAAAGAAAAAAATTGTAATTTTGCGACAGTCAATACAATGGATTGGGAAGCACTTGGCTTTTATCAGAAATTGGGCTTTAAAATTGAGTTTCAGCGATCTGGCTTTCATAAAAATTCAGTATTTTATTTTCTCCGTAAAGAGTTTTTATCGACTGATTCACCTATTAAAGAATTAGATCAAATAAAAATACGTGCTTTTGAGGAAAAGGATATTTCTCTTATAGTCAACGAATTTGCTCGTCATCATTGGCCTAAGCCTCAATCAACTTTTGATCTTTACTGGCATGAACAAAATACTAATGAGAGGTTTATGTGGGTTGCTTTCCATAATGGGCAATTTGCTGGTTATATTACTTTAAAATGGGAATCTAACTATCAATCGTTTAAAGAGCAACATATTCCAGAAATTATGGATTTAAATGTCTTGCCACCATACCGCGATAGAGGAATTGGTACTCAATTATTAGAGGTTGCAGAGCAATTAGCTGCAACTCAAAGGCAAGTTGTTGGTTTAGGCGTTGGGTTATATAGAGATTATGGTAGTGCGCAAAAATTGTATATTAAGAAAGGTTATCTTCCTGATGGGCATGGTGTAACTTATAATTATCAATCAGTTACTCCAGGAGATAGTGCGCCAGTGGATGATGATTTAGTGTTGTGGTTTACAAAGAATATTTCATGAAAATAAGATCCTCGCTTCACGGCCTTTTAAAAAGAATCGAAATTTTTAGCCACAAAATATTTATCTATAACGAGATCATAGAATGAGCAAGAAACTTCCAGGACATACACTGACTATTCGTAATAGTACGGCTGAATTTCTTATTTTTACACAGCAAGCTGGTGAAAATGGCATTGAAGTGCGCTATGAGGATGGCTCTATTTGGTTGACTCAAAAATTGATGGCTGAATTGTTTGATGTTGATGTTCGAACAGTAAGTGAGCATTTGCAAAATATTTATGCCAGCGGTGAATTACAAGAAGATTCAGTTATCCGGAAATTCCGGATAACTGCCAGTGATGGGAAAAATTATAATACTCAGTTTTATAACTTGGATGCCATCATCTCTGTTGGGTATAGGGTAAACTCTAAGCGTGCAACACAATTCCGCCAGTGGGCAACTCAAGTTTTAAAAGAATTTGCTATCAAGGGTTTTGTTCTGGATAAAAAACGACTTGAGAATGGCAGTTTCCTTGGTGAGGACTATTTTGAACAGTTGCTAGAAGCAATTAGAGAAATTCGTCTTAGTGAGCGCCGGTTCTATCAAAAAATTACGGATATTTATGCAACCAGTGTTGATTATAATAAAGATGCACCAACAACAAGAGATTTTTTTGCTAAGGTTCAAAATAAACTACATTATGCGATTCATGGTCATACTGCCTCTGAGCTGGTGCATGATCGCGCTGATAGCACTAAACCCCATATGGGACTTACAAATTGGGAATATAGCCCGAATGAAAAAATTCTTAAGACGGATGTATTTGTTGCAAAAAACTATTTGAATGCGGAGGAATTGGATTCTCTGGGTCGAATAGTTAATGCCTATTTAGAGTTAGCCGAAGATCGTGCTAGGCGTAAAATTCCTATGACAATGGAAGACTGGACTAAACGATTAGACAAGTTTCTTGAATTTGATGAGCGAGAGGTTTTGCAAAATTCTGGGAAAATTAGCGCAAAAATAGCAAAAGATCATGCTGAAAGTGAGTTTGAGAAATATCGTATTATCCAAGATCGCCTTTTTGAGTCTGATTTTGATAAAGAGATTAAAGCAATTTCAGAAGAGTTAGCAATAGAAAAAAAACGATGATATAAGCTAAAAAGGCTTCCTTATAACGGCTGTCTTTTCTTGGTGAAATGAAAAACATTTTAATTCGGGATCAAAAAATGAAAAAATTTTTAGCTGTTCTTTTAATTGTCCTATTGGCATTTATAAGTTGGCAGCACCAAACGATAATTAGAGTATATCAAGGGGCGATAAGTTATATAACAAATAGGAACCATACTGATTTTTATCAATTAACAAATAATAATTCTATACAAGAGATTTCAGAGCGACTCAGTAAAGATTTAAGTATACCAATAGAGCTTAGACAGCCATTAATTGAGAAGAAAAGACGAATATATATTTTTAAGTATCTAAGTGATGGGTATGAAGTGGCAGGATACTTAAGTTTAATTACTACAGGAGAACATCCTTTAGTAATGTTCTTAAGAGGCGGTAATGGAAATTTTGGCATACTTCGTCCTAATAATACATTTTCTTTCCTAGAGGGATATAACGTTATTGGCACTTTATATCGAGGCAATATATATAAGGGTGTGGATGAGTTTGGGGGTGAAGACATAAAGGATGTCGAAAATTTAATTAGATTCATTCCTAAATTAGAGCAGTTTTCTCAAGCCCATTTAAAGCCTCCTGTTGCTATGATGGGGATTAGTCGTGGTGCAATGCAAATGTTTGTTTCGTTAAGTCGTAGTGAGCTGGTTAAAGCCAATGTGCATAAAGCAATCTCCCTATCCGGTAATGTTGATTTAAACACAACCGCAGAATTACGCCCTGAAATGAAGCATATGTTTGAGGCTAAATTTAAAGAACAAAAAACGTTTAACAATTTTCATGAATGGTTAAATGCCAGGGATCCAATTTCCTTAGTAAAACAATTAAAACCGTCACTAGAAGTCTTACTGATTTATGCCCTTAATGATAATCGTGTGGATATAGAGGAACAACTTCATTTATACAGTACGCTGGAACGTAATAATATAAAAACAAAATTTATTAAAATTCCTGGGGCTGGCCATGGTATGGAGGGTTCTATTGAAGAAGTTAAGAAAATAATATTGGGTTTTCTTCAATCTTCTTAAATATCGTTTGATTGGGTATTTAAATTATGGATAATTTTAACAATATATTAGACAAAATAAATACAGTCCTTGGTAGTATTATATTTGTACTTATTATTTCTATGGCACTATTAAGTAAGTTTCTCCCCGTTAGAATTTTACCTTATATAATACTGGTTGTTTTTTTATTTTTTTCTATTTCAATAATAATTCGTTCGACTATATTTACAATTGGCTTTTTAATGAATCTAGTCAAAAATAAAAATGTTTACCTCTTAATAGTGTATTCAGTTTTAACATTTGTAATTTATATAATTGCCGATATTCATACATCAGAATTAATTTATGATTCACTCGGATATAACCCTAAATATGTTCCTCATACTTTTCGTATTATTTCACTTGCTTCTTTATTGTACACTGGATTATGCCTAACGGCTTTTTTTACATTTGCTATTGGGAATTTTATAACAATTATTTTTACAATTTTTAACTCCTTGATCCGGCCGTTTTTGTTCTTTTTAAATGAAAATAAATTAAATACAGCAAATGCAAAATTATCACACTTAGGGTGCGGTAGTATTTTCTTGGCTACTTTATTATTATTTTTAAGTCAATGCATGAATGAGTATATAAATTTTTCTAAAATTATACGAACGATCGCTGTTAATACAGATTATTATTCTATTCAACAGTCTGGGTTTATCTGTGAAGAAGCTAAGCAATATGAAGCATTTAATTATTTATCTAATAATATGATATCGGTATATCACTATGATCAATTAAATAATAAAGATGTTTTATCTATAATAAATTGCCCTACTGTTTAGCTATGAGCCACCCTAAATAATTCATATTTATACCTTAAATTTTTTCATTTATAACTATACTCAATCAACTTGAGCGACATTATCCCAGTTAACTATTAAATCAGGTAGTTTTTCTAAACCATATCTTGCATACACTAGTGTATCACTTGGTTTACCTGTTATCGGTTTAATGCGATGGCACTTCAAAGTTCCTTCTAAACAATAACCTAGTTGCTCTGGGATTTTTTTACTTTTGTAATTATCAACATCACAAGTAATGGCAATACGTTTTACCATGAGTACTTTAAAAGCATATTGGGTGATAGCATTGACTGCTTCCGTTATTAAACCTTGCCCACTATATTTATTACGAACCCAATATCCTGTTTCAACACTAGGTACATCCCAATCAATTGCATGAAATCCTGATGCGCCAATAAGATCATTGGTACCTTTATCAAAGAGAAGCAGCATCAATTCAGGATCTTCTTTATTTCTTAAAATCCAGTTCGCCGCTTCTCTTCTAACAACCTCTTCAGAATCATCTAGCGTAGGTTTTTCTTTTGCCCATAGCATATAAGTTTTTAATGTTTCAAATGATTCCAGAATAGCTGCGTTCAAGAGTTTGCCATCTCCAATTACAGGCGGTCTGATTAACAAGCGTGGGGTTATAATAGGAATGGGTAAGTTGAGTAGTATAGGTTTCATTTTTTTCAGCTATTCAATGTATCTTGGAGATAAGTAATAACAAATTTGGCTATACCTGAGGCTATACCCAACTTTAAATTTCCTGTTAAAAATTTTAAATGAAAATCGTAACTCATTTATTTCATTGGTGTCCCGGGTAGGAATCGAACCTACGACCTGCCCCTTAGGAGGGGGCCGCGCTATCCACTGTGCCACCGGGACTTAACGTGATGATTAACTTAAGAAGTGGTGAAAGTGTACTCATTTGTGGAGTAAATAACAATATTTACATGCTTTGATAATTAGGGCCACCGCCGCCTTCGGGTGCTGTCCAGATGATATTTTGGCGCGGATCTTTTATATCACAAGTTTTACAATGAATGCAATTTTGAGCATTGATTTGTAAGCGGGGGATGGATTCTGCGTCAATAAGCTCATAGACCGCAGCAGGGCAGTATCGTGTTTCAGGAGAGGCATATTCTTTGAAATTGATGCTTATAGCTAAATTAGGCTCGCGTAATTTTAAATGAGCGGGTTGATTTTCATCATGAAAAACATTGGATAGATAAACAGAAGACAGCCTGTCAAAGGTCAAAATACCGTCAGGTTTTGGATAGTCAATAGGAGCGGCTTTATTTTGGGGCAAAAGACTGGAATAGTCTTCGTGATATGTCATAGTCCATGGCGATTTTCCTCGGGTAATATAAGTTTCAAACGCTGCATTCATTAAACCAAACCATAAACCATAGCGAAATCCAGGACGAATGTTTCGAACGGTGTGTAATTCGTTGCTAATCCATGAGGCATCCACTTTTTTCTGATAGGAGAGTATTTCAACTTGCGTGACGTTGGGTGTGGTTAAGATCTCAAAACAAGCTTCGGCCGCAAGCATACCCGATTGCATTGCGGTGTGTGTGCCTTTAATTTTGGGGACATTGAGAAAACCCGCAGCATCACCAATTAAGGCCCCGCCTGGGAAGGTTAGTTTAGGCATCGATTGCCAACCGCCTTCATTAATTGCTCGAGCACCATAGCCAATTCGTTCACCATCTTCCAATACCGCGCGAATCAAAGGATGCGTTTTAAAGCGCTGTAATTCATTAAACGGACTTAACCAGGGGTTTTTATAATCAAGGCCGACCACAAAACCAAGTGCAACACGGTAATCTGATAAGTGATAAAGAAATGATCCGCCATAAGTGGCGTGATCCATAGGCCAACCAACGGTGTGGGTGACATGCCCTAATTGATGTCTGTTAGGTTTAACTCGCCACATTTCCTTGATGCCTAGCCCGTAAGTTTGTGGTTGACAGTTTGTGCGAAGAGAAAATCGGCTCATTAATACCTGACTTAATTGACCACGACACCCTTCAGCAAAAAGCGTTTGTTTAGCATGTAAGTGCATGCCGGGTTGATAGTTGGAAGTTTTTTGGCCTGATTTATCAATACCAAGTTCCCCGGTTGATACGCCCATGACTCGCCCGTTTTCATGATAAAGAAGATCGGTGGCTGCAAATCCAGGATAAATTTCACAGCCTAAGGCTTCAGCTTCTTTGGCTAAATATTGGCAAAGCTCACCTAAACTGACAATATAATTACCATGATTTTTCATGGATTTAGGGGTGGGTAAGCGAAACGCGCGTTGGTTCGTGAGATAATAAAACGAATCATGGCTTACTGGCGTATTGAGCGGTGCCTGTTGCCATGTGTTGGGTAATAACTCTTTGAGGCTTCGTGGGTCAAGAACGGCTCCTGATAAAATATGCGATCCAACCTGCGCGCCTTTCTCTAAAATACAAACACTGATGTTTTGATTGGATTGTTTTGCTAATTGTTGTAATTTAATTGCAGCAGCTAATCCTGCGGGTCCTGCTCCTACGATAATAACATCGTATTCCATTGTTTCATGTTCCACTCTATAATCCTTAGCCGGCATGAGGAGAGAAAAGGACTATTGTGCATCAATTAATGAGTCAAACCAATCCCCAATGGCATGAAATTCTTTCCCATGCCCTTGGGGAGCTAGAGCCAAGTTATCTTCATGACATTCTTTCAAGTCAGGATTGGTTACCTGGGCGGGAGCGGATGTTCGCAGCATTTCATCAGCCGTTAACAAAGGTGCGTTATATTCTTTTAGGGGAATCGCCTTATCCACGCAGCGACTCAGCAAATGGCCATGCGTTTTGGGATAATGCTGTTCATGATTTATGGAGTTCTAATGGCTTAAGTAAAGCGGTAAATCGTGCAACGTCATTACGTAATTTTATGAAAATGTTATTACTGGCTCGTGGGGATTTAAGCCACGATTTTTCACCAAGAGCGATTGCAGCACTTGATAAAACAAGGTATTGGCAAACAGGCGAGCAGTTTTTTAGTGCTATGATTAATCAGGGGTTTGTCTTGCTCAATGCCTCATTAGTTTATCGGAAGAATAAAGTTAATATTGACGCCGCTCACTGGCGGCCTTTTTTGAACAGCGTTTTGAATCAATTAGCACAACAAAAACCGGGTGTCGGTTTGATTTTATTGGGAAAAATTGCGGCAAAAATCGATCAAACAGTGCTCCCAATTAGTTTGATTTCAGAACATCCTTATAATTTAAGTTTTATTAACAACCCAAATGTTTTAAAATTTTTTAAACCCATGGATTTATTGCGTTGTGATGACATCAACTACTAAGCAAAACTCAAGCATTGATAATGAAGAAATAGCTAAATTTAATCGTTTGGCTTCGCAATGGTGGGATCCTGAAGGGCCATTGAAAACGTTACATGACATTAATCCGTGCCGTCTATCTTTCATTGAACAATACATTAGCCTGGCTGAGCGTACTGTGCTTGATGTGGGTTGCGGCGGCGGAATTTTGGCTGAATCAATGGCTAAAAAAGGTGCTATTGTTTCAGGACTTGATGCCGATCCTGATGTTATCGCTGCGGCGCAACAGCATGCTCACATGCAATCGCTCACGATGCATTATACGTGCATGGCTATTGAAGACTTCTCTGGCGAAACGTTTCAAACGATCACTTGCATGGAAATGTTAGAGCATGTTGCCGAACCTGAATTGATTATTCAACATGGCGCGCGCTTACTGCAATCGGGAGGCTATTTCTTTTTATCAACCATTAATCGTACCGTGAAATCTTATTTAACGGCAGTGATTGCGGCCGAATACGTCCTTAAGCTTTTACCTAAGCAAACTCATGATTATCAACGATTCATCAAACCCAGCGAACTCGCAACCATGGTGCGTCGCGCAGGGCTTGAGGTGATTGATATTAAGGGTATGGACTATAATCCGTTCTCTCGGGAAGCGTCGTTAGACGATTCCGTCTTAGTCAATTATTTGTTGGTCTGTTGTAAACCCTGACTCTTTTTGTTGAGTTTTCTTTTGAATGTAACGTTCTTGATAACGTTGGTACGCGTATTTCGCTTGTTCTTCAGTGACAATATCTACTTCGTTGCCATAAAGATCAACGCGAGCCGCGCCCGATTTTTGGCAATTTAAATACCCGGGCGAGGCGCTGTAATAACTTAATCCTTCGCGTAGCGTTTTTTTACTAAAAGGAGCGTTATTAAGACGTTCGTAGAAATCGATGATTTCATCGTAAATTCCAATTTGTAATGGCTTGATTTGACTTGCTCTTTTAAAAAAAGCCTGCGGAAAATGCTCTATAAGCCATTCAATAACGATTTGCTTGTCTTTTTTTGTGTGGGTTTCAGATTGACTCATGATTTTAAAAATAATTTAAAATAGTTGTTTAAACTACCACAAACATGCCCATGTACCAAATGAATTGTTATTGTAGCGCTTGAATTAACTTCTCACTCCGAGCAATTGTATTCGAAATATTCTTATCAACGTGGATTTTTTCTTAAAGCGCTTCATGAACTTGCTTCTATTTGAAAAATTTCATGTTCGCGTGTTAAAAAATCAAGAGCATAGTCGAGCTCGCCTTGTGTTTCAGCATGTATTTTAAACAGTGGTTGAGATTTCTCGATAATCATGTGCAAGCACGTCAATAATTCAACGCCAGCTAATTTAGCACGAGGGGCGCCAGCAAGTTTTGCAACACGAGCAATGTGACGATTATCAATGTTAATAATCGTTCCGGCTAGTTTCGACTCTACCGTATGAATAAAAGGTGCGGTGGAAATATCACGTATGC
Source organism: Legionellaceae bacterium (assembly GCA_030157805.1). GTDB lineage: Bacteria > Pseudomonadota > Gammaproteobacteria > Legionellales > Legionellaceae > JAOAUB01. The sequence goes on along the minus strand of JAOAUB010000093.1, from coordinate 7,246 downwards.
CGCCTTGGGCCTGACAAATCGATTGGAATTTGGCAAAGGCTTTACCGCTATCAAGAATTTGAGTGGCGATTATTTCCCCTTGTCCTGCGGGCACGCTGGGTGAGAATTCAATCACAAGACCTGCTAAAGTTAATGCTTTTTGACGTAAATCGTAAGGTGCCTTTTTATCACACGTCAGCACTGCCAACACATCTTGAGCCTCCAACGCAGGCCCAATACCTCGCCCAATAGGTTGATAGCCGTCGGTATACATGATCTTGGTTTCGATATTAAATGCCTTAGCAACCGACAGAAGATTTTTTTTAAGTGATTCAGCATCAACAAGGGATCGTACTTTAGCTGTCGTACCAATGGGAACATCAATGATGATATGGGATGAACCTGCGGCAATTTTTTTTGATAAAATGGAGGCCACCATTTGCCCTTCACTATCTAAATTAGCCGTGCGTTCAATACGAATCAATAAATCATCGGCAGGACTTAAGGCCATGGATCCGCCCCAAACAAAACAACCATTCTCCTGTTCAACTACTTTTTTCATGGTAGGAATATCTAAATTAACGTTGGTAAACACTTCCATGGTATCTGCGGTACCTGCAGGCGATGTGATCGCTCGTGAGGATGTTTTAGGGATCATTAAACCGAAAGCGGCAACAATGGCAACAATAATGGGCGTCGTGCGATTTCCAGGCAATCCGCCCACACAATGTTTATCAACAATCAAATCAGAAGGCCACGTTAGGCGCTGGCCTGTGTCCACCATGGCGTGAGTTAAATCAATCACCTCTTTTTGTGATAATCGATTACCGCTGCTTGCAGCAATAAACATGGCAATATTGATATCGGAGAGTTGTCCTGAGAGGATATCTTCAATAATGTGTTTGGTTTCTTTGGCTTTTAATTCATGACCATAAATTTTAGATCGGATATAACTTAATGAATCGAGAGGCTTTGGATGACTAATTGAAATCGTATCGCCTTCTTGAGCTGAGAGTAAATCCCAAGCATAATCAGACAAACCGGCTTCAGTATGTTTCAACAACGTACTTTTAACGGTATTGAGTGTTGCAACAATGGAACGATCGTGAAGTGTTATTCGAACACGTGCTTGCGCTTCAAATCCTTCGGATAGGCAGATATGACAATCTTCGCGCATGTAAACAGTGGGTTCTTTATAGGTATTAATGCCTAAGTATTTAAGTTTTAACATCGATAAACTGACATCCATGTTCATTTGTCCCGTTTGTTGATGATGAGCCTTAATTAGGCGGGGTGTGCCGAGGGGAAACGCGCGCTCAGCTTTATTTGCGAGATAAATCTGAATTTATTGTATCGTGTTTATGAGGGGATCAATAGCCCCCTCGCGACGTGGTGAGCTAGTTGATCGGGTGAGATTCATCATGATGGTCGAGCAAATTAAACCGTCACATAACCTGAATGGCTTAAGTAGTATCGGTCAGGGTAATACGCAAAAAGTACCGAGCCACCTTTAATCGCATTAATCACGGGCTTTGCTAAAGTTTTTGCGATCGAAGGGCATCCCCAGCTGCGGCCCGCTCTTCCTGACGCTTTAATAAATTGGGGCTCGACATACCAAGCGCCGTGCACGACCACGCGGCGGTCATAAGCATTATCATTAAATCCTTTTTCCAAGCCTTGCAAATTCAAGGACAATCCTTTTGAACCATAATAGGTGTCTCGGGTAATGTAGGTACCAAGACTCGTGGCTTTACTGTTAGATTGATTGGAAAAATGCTTAGGCACGTCCATGCCTGAATTTTTTCCATGAGCGACGTAGGTGTTATACAAAAGTCGTTCTTTATTCACATCAAAGATCCACATTCTTTGTTTTGATGAGGGCAGGGAATAGTCAATCACGGTAAGAATCGGTTTTTTGACGGTGCCTTTATCAGAGGCCGTGTGATAAGCCGTTAGCGCTAATTGCAACACTTTCTTATTCAATTGAGGTGCTTTTCGGCTCAAATGTTGTACTTGTTGATTCACATTGCTTGATTTGATGATAGGCGCGCTTGAAAATAGACCGCTTGCAATGAGGGCCGTTGTGATGAGATTTACTATTGACTGCATACATATACTCCTAATACGTCTTCGTGATACCAGCGTAACGGGCTGTCCATTATATTGACAACGAGACAAAATGTAAAATCGCACCATTTTGGCTTTTTTTCGTACAGTACCGTATAAAATACAAGAAGTTAGATGGTAAAATGGGCAGATTTAGATGTTCTGGCTTTACGCAATTAATACAAAATTAGATATTTTTTATTAAAAAAAGATCTGTATTGGGGCGTGAAATAAGGTCAAATGCGCCAAAAAGAACGCATAAAAAATTACTTGGGCGTGATTTTTGTAGTCATTTTATTCATTATCCTTTATTATTTCAGTTAATCTTTAAGTCTTTTACTCATGTTCCTTAAGGGAGAAATTGATGCTTGAACGTCATTTACTGCAAGCGCCACACGGTTTACGAGCTAACATAAATCATACTTATCGTAGGGATGAATTAATCCTTGTCCAAGAATTAATTGCTCACGCCGAACTTTCGCAAGCACAACTGGCGTCCATCAAAGCCATGGCCACTAGTTTGGTTGAACAAGTTCGCACGCTGCGTCGTAAAAGCACGGGCATTGACTCCTTTTTAACCGAGTACTCACTTTCCAGCGAGGAAGGTATTGCGCTCATGTGTCTTGCTGAAGCTTTATTGCGTGTTCCTGACAAAGCCACTATTGATGGCTTGATCAAAGACAAACTTTCCTCTGCCGATTGGGCTGCACATTTGGGGCAAAGTGAGTCCTTTTTTATTAATGCGACCACGTGGGCCTTAATTCTCACTGGGAAAGTGTTAAATCCTGAAACAGCGGAATCAAGATTATCGCAAGCCTTCTTAAAATTGCTGAGTCGAGGCGGTGAAGGGGTCATACGTAAATCCGTTGAAAAAGCCATGCGAATTATGAGCAAACAGTTTGTCATGGGGCGAACCATTGCTGAAGCGTTGACGAATGCGAAGAAAAAAGAAGCCCTCGGTTACCGCTATTCGTACGATATGCTGGGCGAAGCAGCATTAACCGCACACGATGCGGAGCGTTATTTTCAATCCTACAGCAAAGCCATTGAAGAAATTGGCACTAACGCGGACAAGAATTTATCGCTGTATCAACGCGCCGGTATTTCCATCAAACTATCGGCCTTGCATCCTCGTTATAATGAATCACAACGGGAACGAGTTTTAGACGAACTCACTCCGAAATTATTGTTGCTTGCGCAAGCCGCAAAAGCATTTAACATTGCGATGACTATCGATGCTGAAGAGTCTGAGCGCCTTGAGCTGTCCATGGATGTGATTGAAAAAGTGTTCATGGATGACAGCCTGAATGGATGGCATGGTTTTGGTATTGCGGTGCAGTCGTATCAAAAAAGGGCGTATGCCTTACTGGACTGGGTCGCAGATCTTGCCCAAAAGAAACAACGCCGCATGATGGTTCGTTTAATTAAGGGCGCTTATTGGGACAGTGAAATCAAAAAAGCACAAATGTTGGGTTTGTCCGGTTATCCCGTGTTTACTCGCAAAGTGTTTACTGACGTTTCATTTCAGGCGTGTGCTAAAAAATTACTGACCATGACCGAATGGATTTACCCTCAATTTGCCACGCACAACGCGTATTCCGTCGCCATGATCATGACGCTTGTCGGGGATTATCGTGATTTTGAATTTCAATGTTTGCATGGCATGGGGAACGAGTTGTACGAACAAATTGTTCCGGCGACGAAGTTTGGGATCCCCTGTCGAATTTATGCGCCCGTGGGCAGTCATGAAGATCTTCTTCCTTATTTAGTCCGGCGCTTGCTTGAAAACGGTGCTAATTCCTCGTTTGTAAACCGCATTGTGGACGAAAAAGCACCCATTAGTTTGTTGGTTGAGGATCCCGTGGCGACTGCTCAGCAATCTTTAGACAAAATCAATCAAAACATTCCCTTGCCCTTAGCGATCTTTGAGCCACAACATGTGAATTCATCAGGGTTTGATTTTACCGACAGGGATGCTGTGGCACGCTTACAACAGCATTATGGCGCTAAAGAGTTAAACCACTGGCATGCTAAACCTCTGATTGCCGGACGTGAAGGTGGGCATATTGAGAGCAGTGTGGTTTCACCACAACAAACCAACCGAACCATCGGTCGTGTATCTGATGCAACGGAAGAAGACATTGACTGGGCTTTAAATCAGGCGGTTCTTGCGTTTAAACCTTGGGCGGCTAATCCTGTTGAGGATCGTGCCAGCTGCCTTGAGCGCTTTGCTAACTTGCTTGAGCAACATCAAGCTGAATTGTTGTCAATATTGTGTTTAGAAGCTGGAAAAACATGGAATGATGCCATTGGCGAAGTGCGTGAAGCCGTGGATTTCTGTCGTTATTATGCGCATCGAGCACGATTGTTAATGTCAAGCCCAACTCAATTTCACGGGTATACCGGTGAAACCAATGAGTTAAGCTTACATCCTCGCGGCGTTGTTTTGTGCATTAGCCCTTGGAATTTTCCCTTGGCTATTTTTACGGGTCAAGTTGTGGCAGCTTTAGTCACGGGTAACTGTGTGATTGCCAAGCCTGCGGGTCAAACGCCCTTGATTGGTGCTTTTGCCGTCAAACTCATGCATGAAGCAGGTGTTCCCGAGGCCGTAGTGCAATTTCTGCCAGGGCCTGGCAGCACCGTGGGTGGGCGTTTGGTGGAAGATCTTCGCATTAAGGCGGTGATTTTCACCGGATCAACGCAAACGGCAAATCTCATTAATAAAACGCTTGCCACGCGCGGTGGTTCGATTGTGCCTTTTATTGCTGAAACTGGCGGTCAGAATGCCATGATTGTGGATTCATCAGCTTTGTTGGAACAAGTGACCTTGGATGTGATTAATTCAGCCTTTGGCAGTGCAGGCCAGCGTTGTTCGGCTTTGCGTGTGTTGTATGTGCAAAGCGAAGTTTACCCGCGCATGATTGAGTTATTAAAAGGGGCGATGGCTGAGCTGGTGGTCGGTCAGCCACAATGGCTGGTGACTGACGTAGGTCCTGTGATTGATAAAGCCGCTTTAACGAGTTTGCAAGATCATGTTAAAGCGATGCAAGAAGTGCATGAGACTATTTATCAATGCGAATTACCTCAAGAGTGTCACGAGGGGTATTTTATGCCTCCGGTGGCCATCGCCATTGATTCCATGCATTCCTTAAAAAAAGAAGTGTTTGGTCCGGTGTTGCACGTGATTTCGTATAAAAAAGAGGACCTAGATCACGTGATTGATGACATCAACAGCACGGGTTATGGATTAACTTTAGGGATTCATAGCCGCATTAATAAAACCGCGGAATACATTCGTGAGCGGGTGAATGCTGGCAATTGTTATGTTAATCGCAACATGGTGGGTGCGGTCGTGGGCCTGCAGCCCTTCGGTGGCGAAGGGTTGTCAGGAACAGGACCCAAAGCCGGTGGACCGCATTATTTACAGCGCTTATGCGTTGAACGAACCTACACTGTGGACACAACGGCAGCCGGTGGCAACGCCAGTTTAATGGCCTTGCCTGAGGGGTGATAGACGGTACAATGCCGATTTTTATGTTATATCTGTGGTGGGTAATCACTAAGATACAATGCAGAAGTGCATAGTGTCGGAGTTGAATTTGTGTTATAGGAAATTCCTGTAAAATTGCTATTACATAAGGCAATACAGGCAGACTGTGAGCCAAAAAGAATATCTTTCAACTCGGCCAAGATTGAACTTTGTAAGTTAGGATTTTGATCAAAAAAATATATCATAGGTCTATTAGTGCAGTCGACAAAAGAATCAACCTGCGTGTATCCGTACACGCGCACTGTCGTATTTGTTGTTGGGCCTAGTCTCGGAATAAAATCTGTTCCTCTATAAGATACAATAGTAGTAGGAAAACCTTCTGGATCATTTGGACCCGCGACAGCTGTTATCTGAACCAAAGATGCTGGTGCTGGCGTATTGGTTATTGCAGTATGCAATTCACAATTGTTGGTTTGATCACGAGCATCTAAACACAAGGTCATGCTCACTGAGCCCGCGTTTCCTTGTGTTAGGAAGTATTCCGTTTGAGTGTCACTCACTGAAAAAAAACAATACCCATTACCGGCAGTGTTACACGTCATTGGTGAAACGCCGGCGGTATTAATATGAATTCCCGCATTTTGGTAAGAAGTATTAGGTATATTGGTGCTGATGTTAAGATACATTCCATTCCCGGTCACTGTAAACAAAGGCCCGGATCCTACGTTACTTTGAGCGAATACTTGCTCACTGAAAATGAAGCCAGCAAGTAAAAACAGGTGTTTTTTCATAAAGAAGTCCTTTCAAAATTGATCCATACGCATAAAAAATTCAGTTATACGATGATTGAACATATCACCGCGTTGGCATAAACATTACCCGTTTTTAAAGGATTGGTGATTTGAGTGTTATTTATTTGTAAATGGCCATTGCCTAAGTAAAAAAATCGATACCCGCATTCCAGTGGTGCTTTACCAAAAAAATTATGACGCCGTAAGCCTAGCCCCGCCATTGCCGTCAAAGTCACGTTATGATGCGTTGCAAAATTATTTGAAGGGATTGTATACGTTGTTAATACAGCTTCTTGATATTGACTGACTTGCATAACATTGGGACCAAGACCTGCGTCAAGGGTTACATTATATTGTTTTTTGTTTGTTTTAATGATGCTTTGCGTTGAAAAATAAATCGGGATATTTTGAATCTGATAACTATAATTCAGATTATGAAATGTGTTTTCTAAAACAATACCGCCATTGACGGGTGCTTTTGCAATATAGAAAGTATTGATACCATAATTAATTTGAAAATGCTTTCGATCAAGCCCATCAAGATAATATCCCAGCCCAACTAACCCATTTGAGGCCGAATGTGTATTCACCGTATATTGACTACCGATTAACCCAGGCGTATTGACATGTTCAGACTGACCTTGGTGAGTAAAAATACCGCCAAGTTGTACGACAGCGTGTCCTTTAAACGGAGTATATGCAAGAGCAAATGTTGTGTTAAAAAAAATCAAGGTAAAAACTAAAGTCAATAAGAACATTCTATCCCTAGTCACTATATTTTGCTGAATTAATTCCATTTAAAAATCCATTGGTTCATTATTTAACTTAAAAAATTTCAATACAGAAAATTTGACCTCTGATTCAACCATGTTTTTTAGCA
>JAOAUB010000092.1 GCA_030157805.1 Legionellaceae bacterium | reverse complement strand
TTACGTACTGAATTGTTGCTTCAGTTTTATATAAGTACTCTCTAAAATCGGATAAAAAATCGTTGTGATATGGTTATAAATTTCATCCGCAAGATCTTGATTGTAGGCATGTGATGTTCTATTTTTATCTTCTAACATCTGCAACCATACACCCTCTTCATTAATTAGCATCCCTTTGAATGCTTCTCGTAATACGTCTTTAGGGTAAGTTGCTTCCTGCCCTTTTGACTCAAGAATTCTTTTTAATAACTTCCAAAACAACTCAATCGTAAATTCAAATCGCTGTAGACACGCATCGATGTTGCTTCGATCGTCTTGCATTGGTTTTTCAACCATTTGTTTAAGAGCAATGGTGGCTTTACCAACTAGCTCAAAAGAAAGTTTAATTTTATTATTCATACCAACCTTTTGATAAATTAATACGCAATCATGATCAATTGCCTGTTTCAATGGATTATCTTCTGCAAGATCATTGTATTTTATACAATCAATACTTAATAAAGTATCTGCATTATCAATAATATTTAGGATATTTTGCCATTCTTTGTTTCCAACTGAATCAGAGCATACAATAGCCAAATCAATATCCGATCGTTCTTTATTGTCACCACGAGCACGTGAGCCATATAAAATAATTTTCTCAACAAATGGCAAAAAAGCTATTTTTTTTAAAAACACATGATCTAACAATAAAGTCACATTGTCACCTGCTCCAAAATTCATATGCTAATATAGTCATTAAATAAGGTCATTAAGTGATTGTCTTTCTGTTAATTGCGAATTAATGTGTAACACCAAGTCGTAGATAAAAGCTGCTCAGCCACAAAAAGAAGAATTTTCATTGTTCAATAACAGACTCAAAATTAATACCAACAGCATTTTTACCAACAGACGATTTTTGATATGAAATCTTAGCGCTTGTTAACAAGCTGTTACTGAGGGTCCACTCCACTGTCTTACGCATCCCGCTTTCAAAGGTCTCAAAAGGCACCCAGCCTAGTTCTCGCTGAATCTTACTCGCATCAATGGCATAACGCTTATCATGGCCTGGTCTATCGTTCACATACGTGATTAAATCAGCATACTGACGCAGTCCAGCGAGCTTCGTGGGGACTAGTTCCTCTAACAAAGAACACAAGGTATGAACCACATCAATATTTCGTTTTTCATTGTGTCCACCGATATTATACGTTTCGCCGACCCGTCCTTTAGTGACCACTTCATAAAGTGCTCGCACATGATCCTCAACAAACAACCAATCCCTAACTTGAAGCCCATTACCATAAACCGGTAACGACTTACCTGCAAGCGCATTTTTAATCATAAGCGGAATTAATTTTTCAGGAAATTGATAAGGCCCGTAATTATTTGAACAATTGGTGATTAATATAGGCAAGCCATAGGTTCGATGCCATGCCCGCACTAAATGATCAGAGCTTGCTTTGCTCGCCGAATAGGGAGAGCTTGGAGCGTAGGGAGTGGTCTCTTTGAATCCATCTTCGTTAACTTCTAGATCACCATACACTTCATCAGTAGAAATGTGATGAAAGCGAAATTGCTCTTTACGCAAGCCAGACAGAGATTGCCAATAAGCACGCGCAGCTTCAAGCATCACGTGCGTTCCCACAATATTGGTTTGGATGAACGCAGCTGAACTATCGATGGAACGATCAACATGACTTTCAGCAGCTAAATGCATGACCACATCAGGCTGATAGGTTTTGAAAATTTGCTGTATTTCCCTTGATGAACAAATATCAACTTGCTCAAAAAAATAATTCTGATGATTAGCAACACTGAGCAGTGATTCTAAACTGCCCGCATAAGTTAATTTATCGACATTAATAACGACATCGTCCGTGTTTTGCACAAGATAACGAATTAACGCTGAGCCGATAAAACCTGCACCGCCTGTGACTAAGATCTTCATAGTTAACTTGCTCACTCCTTGTGATCAAAAAAGCACTACTCGCATGTCAGCATGAACGCAGCGAGAGCTCGCCATAACACTTAAAGCTAATTCGAATAAGACTAATTCGAATAAAACCAATCCAAAACACTGCGTTCGGGATGACGTAGAAAAAGATTTCAACAAATTTGAAGCACTACCCAATTTTTTTATAACACGCCTTTACCCGGTCAAACCGCTTTTGCGTATGATATGACGAATTGTTAAAAACAAAAAAATTTACAATTTGTTTTTAAGTTTCACTAGATCATCTTGAGACAAGCCAGTAAATAGAACTATTTCATCAAGTTGTTTATTGGCCTTTAGCATATTAATGGCTATTTTTTCGATGCCTATTTGTTCGCCTTCAGCCTTACCCTCGGCCTTGCCCTCAGCCTTGCCTTCAGCGTATTTACCCATAATCAATGTTTTTTCTCGGCTCACTTGGTCCCAGTAGCTTTCATAAAGATTAAGCTCTCCTGGCGTATAAGCTGATTCTTCAGATAGTTGTACAGCCTGCGCTATTTCAGGGACATCAAGAAGATCTTTTGAAACCGTTGTTGTTTTTTCATCAATTTCACGTAAGAAACGTAACCATAATAGTCGAAGTTTTTTTTCAGTCGTTGATTTAATTGGAAATTTAGGTAATTCGATGAAAACAAGCTGCAAATGCTCAATCAAATCATTATGGTTAGAACCGCCTTTTTTTACTAACTGATAGTGGTGATACCAATCAGGCGTTGTCTTTTCATAAATCTCAGCAACCAAGCCCAAACCATAAACCGGCTGAAGAAACTTATACTCTTTTCCCTTTTCCAATTGTTTGACAAAAGCTTGACTGGTTCCAAATAATAATCGTTGTTTAAAACAATCAGTCCAATTCATTTGCATTTCAACAATAAAGATGCGCCCTTGGGCGTCGGTGCACTTAACATCCGCAATTGTTCGCTTAAATTCAGGAATAACCGGAACTTGCTCATTTTGAAGATAGGTCAGCGTCACAATAGGGCTGTTTGATGCTAATGGAAGCAAGGCATTTAAAAAGCTAATTAATAGCTCTGGATGTTCACCAAATATTTTTTTGAATACTACATCCGCTTTTGGATCAAGGTATCGTGACATGTATCAACCCTACAATTTTTGCCATACACAAAGATAACTGCTATTAATTTAATCATACCGTGTATTGTACTATAAAATTCCAAAATTAATTGGCATTAGTAAAATTTTAATTCGCAATTGGGCCTAAATAACAAGGCAAAACTCACTATCAAAAAGGCATACGGCTTTAAAACACTCGACTGCTTGCAGATAACACTCTATCACCAGCTTGGTAGGCTTGAAGAGCCACCGTCCACCCACAGATTTTGCTGAAGAGCCAAATAAACTACTCGCGTTATTTTTGCCCTTTGTTTCCTGCATCTTTTTTTGATTCGCCAAAAAAGATGGGCACTGCATGAAAAACACTGAGAACGCACTTAATGCTGCGTCTTGAATGTTAATAAGTTATTGAATAACTTGGCGACAATCAGGCAGTAGATCAAAGCTAACTTTTAGATAGCCGACTAACTTGTCAAATTGTAGTTTGCTTTTTATAGCTAAAAAACTTTCTTTGCCGGTTTCTAAAATTCCAAATGGACAACTCATTCTTGATGAAAATCAGTTAGGAAATAATGTCCGATATATTATACTTGGTGCTTCTTTTTGTCTTTGATTTCTTCGTACGGGACAAAAAATTAAAACAGGGCTAGAAATAGCCCATTGATTCATAGACAATTCATGTTTTTTTCCGACCAGGGAAAGGACGTGACGTTATGGATAACAATGAGCTACGGGATATTTTAAATGGTTATTTCGGTTGGAACAAGGCTAGGATGGCATGTTTTGTTGGCATGCTCATGGCGTTGTTTAAAGTCAGGACAATAAACTTAACGGAACTGGCGTGTGGTTTTTCGAGTCATGCGACAATAGACTCACGTTATAAACGAATAAAGCGATTTTTTAAAGATTTTACGATTGATTTTTCACTTATTGCCTCATGGGTGATTCAATTTTTCGGATTAACAGATAAACAATTTTATTTGAGCATGGATCGGACAAACTGGCAATGGGGCAAAAAAAACATCAATATTTTGATGCTGTCCATCACATATAAAGGGATCGCCATCCCCCTGTT
>JAOAUB010000091.1 GCA_030157805.1 Legionellaceae bacterium | reverse complement strand
CCCGCTCTGTAAGCTTTCGTCTCAACTTCAAACGAGCGCCCATTTTACAAAATTCCACGGCCTTGTCAATCATAATTTCACTCTTATTTCAGATAATTTTAACTTGGCAGTCTATACTATCAATAACGAAGCCAAAAAATCATTATAGGTCGCGGCAATGCGCTTGAAATTAAAGCTCCCGAATTGGTTGCACAGAATATTTTCTTTTATTTGTTTTGTCGCCAATAACTTTATACAAGATGATTGTCCCTACCGCGCATCTGCCCTAGCCTTTGTAACCTTACTTGCTATAGTACCGTTTATGATTGTGAGCTTTGCTATTCTGTCTTCTTTTCCTGTCTTTCAAGATTTAAAAGAACCATTACAAAATTTCATTTTTACAAATTTCGTCCCCAACACAGGTAAAATAATTCAAATGTATCTGCAACAATTTGCAGATCAAGTATCTAGATTATCCATCTTAGGAATCATTTTTTTATTAGTAACAACCTTTTTACTTATGTTTACAATTGAGCGCTCGATGAACACCATTTGGCGTGTTCATGCTCATCGTGAAGCTATCGCTGCTTTTTTACTTTATTGGGCCATCTTGTCCTTAACCCCCATATTTCTTGGTTTAAGTTTAGCGGCGAGTTCTTATATCGTATCTTGTTCCTTATTAGTGAATCATCAAGTACCGCCCGTATTATTCGATTTAGCCCCCTATGTGTTTTCATTTATGGGCTTTACCTTCCTCTATGTCGTTGTACCCAATCACCCTATCAAACTACATCACGGTGTAATTGCAGGACTCATTGCCACCGCCTTATTTGAATCCGCAAAACAAAGCTTTGCTTACTATCTTATTCACTTCAACTTTTATCAACTCTTATATGGTGCATTTGCTACAGTACCTATTTTTTTTATATGGGTCTATTGGGTATGGCTTATCACGTTGCTTGGCGCTGAAATCAGTTATGCTTTATCCGTTCACTCTCAACACTTGAAATCGAGCACACACAGCAGCCAACACAACCCCAAGACTTACCGCAGTAATCAAGTTAACAAAAACTGTCAGAAAAAAAGTGACAAATAAGATCAAGGCATCCGCACGAGGCCCTCGTCTAAGCATCATCATAACGTGGCGAGCCTCACCCATATTCCAAGCAACGACAAACAAGATTGCCGCCAAAACAGACAAAGGAATATAAATAGCATAAGAGGCAAAAAGAAGAATAATGAGAATCAACGTTACCGCATGAATAATGCCAGCCAAAGGGTTATTACCACCATGGCGAATATTCGTTGCCGTACGAGCAAGAGCCCCCGTTGCGGCAAATCCTCCCAGCAAAGGTGCAACAATATTTGCTAAACCTTGACCAATTAACTCCTGATTGGAGTCATGACGCGAATTCATCATACCGTCGGCAACCACAGCCGATAATAGCGATTCAATAGCACCAAGCATTGCAATAGCAAACGCAGGTTGAATCAACTCAACAACCCGACCTGACGTAATTTGGGGCCACTGCAGAGTTGGGAGTCCTTGCGGAATACCCCCAAAAGCCGTACCGATCGTTGCCACCCCTTCAAATTGAAATACGATTTGTAAAAAAGTGACCACAACTAAAGCAACAAAGGGTCCTGGTATTCGTTTAACACCGGGCAGAGAAGACGAGTAGATCACAAGAAGCAATGCGAGTAAAGCAAGAGCTGTTGTCGACAAATTCCATTGAGGGAATACTTCTAATAAATGCCACAACTTTTGGTGAAAATAGTCACCACTAACCGCAGGTAATCCAAAGAAGCTTTGCCATTGCCCTACCCAAATAACAACTGCAATCCCTGAGGTAAAACCAAGAATCACGGTCTCAGGAACAAATTTGATCATGCTTCCTAAACCGGTCACTCCCATTAACACCAAGATCAAGCCAGCCATCAAGGTCGCAACTTGCAAACCATCAAAGCCATATTTAGCAATAACCCCAGCAAGTATTGCAATAAAAGCACCCGTTGGTCCGGCTATTTGAACCATTGTTCCTCCAAAAACAGAGACCACGATACTTGCAACAATAGCTGTATATAGTCCTTGCTCGGGTTTCACACCTATAGCTATAGCAAAAGCCATTGCCAAGGGCAAAGCCACGACACCGACAATAACGCCAGAAACTACATTAGAAATCCAGTGCTTTTTTTCTAATAAACCGGTTCGATGAGCCTCAATCAATGCAATCATACAATTTACCTTTAAATAAAATTCGGCATCGCCTTTATAAAAAAAGGCGTCATTATTTAAACACCTCACCGGAAGAGCTCCTAATCAATTAGGGCTAATCCAAAATAAGATCGTACCATCACGGCATAACCAACAAAAACATACTCACAATCACTCAAAGTTTAAGTTACAAATCCTAAATGACCTGTCAATCTTAGAGTATTTACAATACAAAAATAATCTTGAGTATTGATTTTTTTTCTAAAGACCCCACTTTATCCTATCAACCGATACGTTAAGGGTTAATTTTGGAACAATATCGAGGAACAACCATTCTTTCCGTACGACGAGGCAACACCGTAGTAATTGGCGGCGATGGCCAAGTTACTCTGGGCAATACCGTCATGAAAGGTAATGCTAAAAAAGTCCGTCGTCTTTATAAAGATCAAGTGATAGCCGGCTTCGCCGGTGGTACTGCCGATGCCTTTACCTTATTTGAACGCTTTGAACGAAAACTAGAAATGCATCAAGGCAATTTAGTGCGCGCTGCCGTCGAATTAGCCAAGGATTGGCGTACTGATCGCATACTTCGACGTCTAGAAGCATTACTTGCAGTCGCCGACAGCAAAGCATCTCTTATCATCACCGGCAATGGTGATGTCATAGAGCCTGAACAAGGATTAATAGCCATTGGTTCAGGCGGACCCTTTGCACAAGCTGCTGCACGTGCTCTACTTGACAACACTGAAATGTCTGCGGTAGACATTGTCAAAAAGTCGTTGTGCATTGCTGCCGACATCTGCATCTACACTAACCACAATTTAACGATTGAAGAATTGGAAACTAAGAATGACAAAAATCATAAATGACATGGTCATGACTCCTCGAGAGATTGTTCAAGAACTAGATAAACATATTATCGGTCAAGATGACGCAAAAAGAGCAGTAGCCATTGCTTTACGTAACCGTTGGCGCCGCATGCAAATTACCGATCTTTCACTACGTAACGAGATCATGCCTAAAAATATTTTAATGATTGGACCCACCGGTGTTGGAAAAACTGAAATTGCCCGTCGCCTCGCCAAACTTGCGCAGGCACCTTTTATTAAAGTTGAAGCCACCAAATTTACCGAGGTTGGTTATGTTGGTCGTGATGTCGACTCCATTATTCGTGATTTAGCTGACATAGCAATCAAACAACAACGCGAAATTGCCATTAAAAAAATCGAAACTCTTGCGACAGAGGCCGCTGAAAATCGCATTCTTGACGTATTACTTCCGTCCGCACGAGATCCCATCATATCTCCAAGTGAAACAGCCGCATCAACACGACAAGTGTTCCGTCAACAATTACGAGATGGAATCTTAGATGATAATGAAATTGAACTTGAACTGACCTCGACACCCGTTGGCGTTGAAATCATGGCCCCACCTGGCATGGAAGAGATGACCAACCAATTACAATCCATGTTTCAACAAATGGGAAGCGGCCGCACCAAATCCCGCAAACTTCCTATTGCAAAAGCGATGAACATTTTACGCGAAGAAGAAGCGGCAAAGCTTATCAATGAAGAAGACATAAAACTTAAAGCAATCTACAATGTCGAGCAACATGGTATTGTTTTTATTGATGAAATAGATAAAGTTGCAGACTCGGAACATCGCAGCGGTACCGTGTCTCGAGAAGGTGTACAACGAGATCTCCTGCCCTTAGTTGAAGGCTGCAATGTTTCAACCAAATACGGCACAATAAAATCTGATCATATTCTTTTTATCGCATCAGGCGCATTCCAAGTTGCAAAACCTTCTGATTTAATTGCAGAGCTACAAGGTCGACTACCCATTCGAGTAGAATTATCCGCTCTTGGCGTTGACGATTTTGTTCGTATTTTAACCGAACCCAAAGGCTCATTAACTGAGCAATACATCGCTTTAATGGCGACTGAAAACTTCCATCTAAGCTTTGATGCCACAGGAATTCGTCGCATCGCTGAAGTTGCCTGGCAGGTCAATGAAAAAACTGAAAATATTGGTGCCCGTCGTTTATACACTGTGATGGAACGTCTTCTTGAAGTGGTTTCTTTTGAAGCTACTGATCAATCAGAAACGTCCGTTCGCGTTAATAAAGCTTATGTCAATAAACATCTTGGAAAACTCCTCGAAGATGAGGACTTAACCCGTTACATTCTTTAAATGTAACAGCAAAAAAAGCGCTGCTATTATTTAGAAATGGCGGCGCCTAAAAAAGAAACACCATGTAACATGGGCTCAATATGAAGGTGCTCTGCGATACTTTGCCCAACATCAGCAAAAGTATCGCGCCGCCCAATAAAATGACTGCTTACTTTAGGGCCAAACGCAAGTACCGGAATATGTTCACGCGTATGATCTGAACCCGGAAAAGTTGGATCACAACCATGATCAGCCGCAATGAAAACTAAATCATCAGCCTCAAGAAGAGCCAATAATTCAGGCAATCTCGCATCAAACTCCTCAAGCGCATGGGCATACCCGGCTACATCGCGTCGATGACCATAAGATGAATCAAAATCTACAAAATTAGTAAAGATCAAACTCCCGGCAGGTGCCGTTTTCAAGGCAACGAGTGTTGCATCAAACAACGCCATATTGCCATCTGCTTTTATAGTTTTCGTAATGCCACGATGTGCAAAAATATCCGCTGTTTTACCAATGGCAATTACCTCACGCCCTTTAGCTTGCAAGACATCTAAAAGTGTTGCCGACGGTGGCGGTGTAGCGTAATCCTTACGATTTCCAGTACGTCGAAATGCACCGGGCTCACCAATAAAAGGTCTCGCTATCACTCGACCGACGTTATATTTATCCACTAAACCACGCGCAATCTCACAGATTTCATACAATCGCTGCAAACCAAAAAGATCTTCATGAGCCGCAATTTGAAAGACACTGTCAGCAGAAGTATAAACAATTGGTTTTCCTGTTTTAATGTGCTCTTCACCTAACTCCTCAAGGATCTCCGTACCTGAAGCATGTTTTTCACCCAAGACGCCAGGCAACTCAGCAAGCTTTACAAATTGTTTAATTAACTCAGGAGGAAAAGACGAATGTTGATTCGGAAAGTACCCCCAATCAAAGATCACAGGAACACCCGCTAATTCCCAATGACCACTAGGAGTATCTTTACCTAAACTTTGCTCAACAGCATAACCATAGTACCCCATGGGCTCAGGAATTGTTGATATATCAATTAATGCTGCAGCTGAGCTTGATAAAGTTGCGTGATAAAGACCTAGAGCAGTGAGATTAGGAATTTTTAACGGACCTTGGCGCAAACCAGGTCGATCAGCTTGTCCACTGCTACACGCTAAATGAATATGGGCAAAAGTATTTGCACCATGGTCACCGTAACGATGAGCATCAAGGCTTGCACCAATCCCAAAAGAATCCATCAACAAAATACATGCACGTCCAAGCATGAGTTATCACTCCATATACAATTAGTGCTGTAATTATCGGCTGTGATGACCAAACGTTTCTTTTAAGCCAAATAAAATAAAAAACGCAATAACCAAACCAAGAGGCATAATTATTGCCGCCGAATTATAATCACCCAAAGAATAAACAGGAACACCATCTATCATTTGCATTTCGCCATGCCGAATCAAGAGCCAGCTAAACAAATTTTGATACACAATATAACCACCTTGAGTCAATAAGGAGACTACACTCACTGCCGTGGCAGTCATGCTAGGCTGACTGCTTTCAGCAACCAGCGCATAACTAATAACCTGTGCTGCAGTAAAAAAACCCAACAAAAAAAACAAAAATTTCATCGTGTGCAACGACACAGGGACATAAAGCACGATTAACACAATAGTGAGTGACAGCAACACGCCCCACTTCATAGGTAAAACACGCAGGCCTAATTTATCTGAAATATAACCAATCACCGGACCACCAATGATCACGCCAAGAAATAAAAATGAATTAATAAATGCCGCACTTTCTTTTGAAATCCCCAGACGTTGCATGAGATAAAGTGAACCCATCATGGCACCAAAAACAGCAATAGCCATATTCATAAGACTGGTATACAAAGCCGCACGTAAAGTTTGTGAATTTAAATACACTTGACGCGCAATTGAAAGAATCGTTTCATTTCTTAAAGGTATTGAAGCGTGTTCATGATCTTTATCAACAATCCCTATCGACATTATCACAAGAATAGCAACGCCAAACCAACCAACCACCATTAATGCTTCTCGCCACCCCACAAGATTAACCAGTTTTGCCATAGGGTATTGAGCCATCATGCCCCCAGTCATAGCAATGGTCACAATAATCCCGGTAACCATAGCCATACGTCGCGCAGGAAACCAACGTGAAGCTAAGCGAACTGGACCAAGAAAACAAAAAGCGCTACCAATTCCCGTAATAAAACGACACATCAAAGCCAAATAAAACGAGTGAGCATGGGCCAATACAAAAGTACTTAAGACACAGCAAGTCATAGCAATTAAAATTGTTTTTTTAGGTGAGTAACGATCAAGAACCATTCCAGCAACAAAAATAAACAAGACATTGGACAAATAATAAATGCTCGAAAGATAAGTCATCTTATCCGCTTGGATATGAAAATCCTGCATAATATTATCTGCGATTGACGCAAACATATTGCCTTGAATGAACTCATAGAAGAAAAATAAGGAGGCGCTCACGCAGACAACCCAAGGCATCAGTGCACCTACACTAAAACCTTGTTGCTCTCGGCTCTCTTTAGTCATTTTCATTCACAGTCCTCATTTGGTTTTTACAATTTGTTTCACGAGTTAAACCAATAGCTAACAACGCCAAAAATGCCGCCAATGGAAACATCCACATCGCATATTGGAAATCCGTCGTATCATAAGCGCTAACTGTAGTACTCCGCTGTTGAAGACTTGCATGATGTTGCATCAACCAGCCAAATAAAACTTGGGCAACACCAGCGCCCCCCATAATAATCACCGAAGCAACCGCAGTTGCTGATCCCGTGTTTTGTTCAGCATTACTTTCGGCAATCAAGGGATAACTAATCACCTGGGTGCTCGTCACTAAACCCAAGGTGAAAAATAGCACCCCTAACTGAACTTGACTTAATGAAGAATCAAAAAAAAGCGGAATGACCGTCACCAAAGTTGCAACAGCACCCGCTATCATCAGTGGTTTACGACGTCCTTGCGTGTCTGATAACCAACCAACTAAAGGGCAGCCAATAATACTACCAATAAAAATTAAACTCACCACATTACTTGCCGTCATATCTGACAAATGATGTACAACTTTCAGATAAGTCGCTCCCCATAAGGCACACAACACCATAATAGGCAAATTAAGCAAGGAGGTATACAGCCCCGCATACCAATTTTGTCGATTAATCAACACGTTTAAAAAACTCTGCACTAAGGCTTGCAAGGTAATAGGCTGCACTGAAAATAGCGAGTCTTTTGGCTTGTCTTGAACAATCAAAAAAATCCAAACCAGAAAAATAACACCGACAGCGCCATCAATTAACAATGAATTGCGCCAACCATAATGTTCATTGAGATAAGCAAATGGGGTGTGTGCCATCATCCCCCCCGTAAAAGCCATTGTCACCAAGAGTCCAATGACCAGAGCTTGCCGACGCGGAGGAAACCAATGGGACACTAAAACCACGCAAGATAAAAAACAAAATGCATTACCAATACCAGATAAGAAATGGAAGAAGCACGCGAGAACAAATGAAGAAGTCAAAGCAAAACCGACAGTACCGATGATACACACCATCAACGCCGTTAAAATCACACGCCGTGTTGAGAACCTGTCAAGAATAATGCCAGCGGGAATAAGAAAAAAAATATCCGCCCATAAATAAGTGCTTGACATCCAGCTCAATTCCGTAGCATCCAAATTAAAATCATCACGCAACGGTTGATTAATGACATCAAAGATATTAAGTTGAAAAAATTCGTAGAAAAAAAACAAGCCGGCCGATAAACAAACCAACCAGGCCAACAATCCCCTGCGACAATGTGGACCCTCGGAGCCTACAAGCATAGCATCTGACGACATAACTCCACCAAAAACACGCTAAAGTTGCCGGGCATTCTAACAAAAATGTTTAAGTATTGCCACAAGCTTTGATTTTTTTTTGCTCAGAAATTTAGCTGCTAGTTTGGCGACGATAAAAGTGTCGTCGACATAAGGAAATATACGATTCATTGCCACCAATCAACACTTGCTCCCCTTCAGTAACCGCCTCCCCCTGCGCATTAATACGACAATTCATGATTGCTTTTCGTCCACAATGACAAATTGTTTTGATTTCAATCAGTTCATCCGCCCAAGCTAATAAATACTGACTGCCTGGAAATAATTCCCCTAAAAAATCCGTACGTAAACCGTAACTGAGTACGGGAATAGATAAGTCATCCGTTATGGTAACTAATTGCTCGACTTGAGCCCGCGTTAAAAATTGAGCTTCATCAATAAAGACGCACGCATAACGACTTCCCGCATTCAGTCCTTCGCGCGCATAATCCAACAAATTGTCATCTGCCGTAAATGCCATGGCTTTTTCGCTAAGTCCAATGCGTGAGAAAATACACCCTGGCTCAGCGCGCGTATCAATAATGGGTGTAAACAACAGCGTTTGCATCCCGCGCTCTCGATAATTATGGCTTGATTGCAATAACACCGTGCTCTTGCCTGCATTCATTGCTGAATAATAAAAATAAAGTTTTGCCATTAGCAGATCACCATAATCAAGAAATTCATGATAATGACATAAGCTCTATTTCCTTTCCATCTCAAAATAGATACCCCAGACCGCAATGTTAAGCTCGCTACGTCATAGTGAATCGATCTCTGTACAAAAATGAACACATACCTTAAAATTCAATTTCATACTGATAAACTAACAATTTGCTGATCAACTTAATGAAAACTCTCAAAAAAGATATTAGCCTGACCTTAATTATTAAATTTACTCTACTCACTTTACTTTGGTTTATTTGTTTCCATCACCCCAAATTTTCGATTGACCTTGAAAATCAATTCTTTCCATCTGCTAAAAAGATTACTAAAATACCTTCCATAAACATCAATTCACTCCCTATTACGAGGTAACCTATGATCCCTGGTGCTGATGTCGTTGATCTGTCACGTTTACAATTTGCGCTAACAGCGCTTTATCATTTTCTCTTTGTTCCTTTAACATTAGGCCTCTCCTTATTGCTAGCCATTATGGAAACCATTTATGTTATGACTGGAAAAAGTATTTGGCTACAAATGGTCAAATATTGGGGCATCTTATTTGGAATCAACTTTGTGCTTGGGGTTGCAACTGGCCTCACCATGGAATTTCAATTTGGTACCAATTGGGCCTATTATTCACATTATGTTGGTGACGTTTTTGGGGCGCCACTTGCTATTGAAGGGCTCATGGCTTTCTTCTTAGAAGCCACCTTTGTAGGTATGTTTTTCTTTGGTTGGAATAAAATCAGTAAAATTCAGCATCTAGGTTGTACTTGGCTTTTGGCGCTAGGAACTAACCTTTCTGCATTATGGATCCTCATTGCTAATGGTTGGATGCAAAATCCAGTCGGTGCTAAATTTAATTATCAAACCATGCGCATGGAAGTCGATAGTTTTTATGACATCCTATTTAACCCCGTAGGACAAGCTAAGTTTGTACACACTATCAGCGCCGGCTATGTCACTGGTGCCGTGTTTGTTTTAGCAATAAGCGCCTATTTTCTTTTACGTGGACGCAATCTGGAGTTTGCAAAACGATCCATGACCGTCGCGGTCTCATTTGGCTTAGCTTCCGCCTTGTCCGTCATCGTGCTAGGGGATGAAAGCGGCTATGCCGCGAACAATAACCAAAAAATGAAAATAGCGGCTATTGAGGGAATGTGGCACACTGAAAAAGCGCCTGCAGGCTTAACCCTGTTTGGAATTCCTAACGAAAAAACAATGACCACAGACTACGCTATTGAAGTCCCGTTCGCTTTAGGCTTAATAGCAACTCGTTCATTTAACCAACCGTTAATTGGAATCAAAGAGCTCATTAATGAAGGAAAAACAAAAATTCGTGAAGGCATGTTAGCCTATGATGCCCTGAATCGACTTCGCCATGACCCTGCTGATGGTCAAGCAAAAACTGATTTTGAAAAATTCAATCACTCTTTGGGATATGGTCTTTTATTAAAAAAATACACGGAGAACGTTACCGAAGCGACTGAAAAGCAAATTAATTTAGCCGCTAATGATCTTAAACCTCATGTGCTGCCACTGTTTTTCTCATTTCGCATTATGGTCGCGTGTGGATTTTTCTTAGCTTTCTTATTTGCAACAGGATTTTATTTATCCATTAAGCAGCAACTGCATACTCATCGTTGGTATTTACGCCTTGCATTTTATGCCCTACCTCTTCCCTGGCTTGCCTCCGAGTTTGGATGGGTTGTTGCCGAATACGGTCGCCAACCTTGGGCTGTGCAAGGAATATTGCCTACCTTTATGGGCGTTTCGTCAGTAAGCCCTGCCCAAGTTATGACCTCATTAATTGGATTTGTTGTCTTCTACAGCGTACTTGCGATAATTGAGGTCTATTTGATGGTGAAGTATATCCGCTTAGGACCAGATAATTTGACTCACGCTTAAAAATAAATACGTTGCCTAACTAATTTTGACTAATAAAAACACAACCTTCACCCACCGCAAAAAAAGCGGTGGGTGAAGAGTATCTAATAAATGGAGAATAATAATGCCGCTTGATTACGAAACATTGCGTGTTATTTGGTGGATGTTACTAGGTGTCCTGTTGATAGGATTTGCCGTCATGGATGGTTTTGATTTTGGCGTCCTGATGTGGCTACCCTGGTTAGGTAAAACCGACATGGAGCGACGCATTCTCATTAATAGCATCGGACCAACTTGGGAAGGTAACCAAGTTTGGTTTATTTTAGGGGGAGGAGCAATTTTCGCCGCCTGGCCAGCCCTCTACGCCTTATCTTTTTCAGGCTTTTATCTCGCCATGCTCATCGTCCTACTTGCTCTTATCCTACGACCCGTTGGATTTAAATATCGCTCTAAGCTCGCTAATCCAACGTGGCGCTCATGTTGGGACTGGGCATTATTTGTAGGTGGCTTTGTGCCCGCACTGATCTTTGGCGTTGCTGTGGGCAATGTTTTACAAGGCGTTCCGTTTCATTTTGATGAATTCCTACGACCATTTTACACCGGTACTTTTTTCGAGTTATTAAATCCCTTCGCTTTACTTTGCGGCCTGCTTTCTGTCGCCATGCTCGCGATGCATGGAGCGTTCTTTCTTAATCTTAAAATGACAAATACCTTACAAAAACGCGCTGTTATTGCTGCACGAATTTCGGCGATCATCGTTATTGCACTCTTTACTCTTGGCGGACTATGGGTTTCTTATGGCATTGATGGCTATCAATTAAATAGTATTTTACCCCATGACGGCCCATCAAACCCACTGCAGAAGTTGGTTATCCATGAACTAGGAGCTTGGTTTTTTAATTATCACCTGATGCCAGCTACTCTTTTATTACCGATGATGGGTTTTGGTGGTGCATTGCTAGCATTGATGACCTCACGATGGGTTGGCCTTGCATTTTTCAACAGTGCCCTGAGTGTTACCGGCATTATAGGGACCGTTGGCGTGAGCATGTTTCCTTTCATACTGCCCTCTTCAACGCACCCCGAACAAAGTCTATTAGTCTGGGACAGCTCATCAAGCCATCTCACGCTATTTATTATGTTAATTGCTACCGTCGTATTTCTTCCTCTGATACTCGCTTATACAACTTGGGTTTACCGCGTTTTAAGAGGAAAAATCACTTCGGACACGATTAAAAACAATCAAGATATCGCTTATTAGGAGAATAAATCATGTGGTATTTTTCCTGGATCTTAGGTACTGGACTTGCCTGTACTTTCGCTATATTAAATGCACTTTGGTATGAGCTAAAACAAAAGCCTTAAATGGCAGAAAATCATTCGCCACACCCCTTTTATATCCACAACAGAAGGGGTGTTGATGAGGTGTCGTGACATTCCAACCCACTAAAGTTATAAGACTTTCAGGGTTGGCGCCCCCCCTAACACTAAGTTATCATGGATCAAACTAACAAACAGAATTTATTATGCTAGCTCCAAGCGAAGTGAAAACACTTGTGGATGCACCAAGAATTGTTGAAGAACGCGAACTCATGTGTAATAGCGCAATGGATTGTTCGTTTTCTAAAAAGCGGCTATTTTTAGATACGTTTTATCTGGAGTTTCATAGACTAACTTGCTAAGCTGCTAAAAATTTTCTACCATGAAAAATAACCTCGTTAAGAGAGAGCAACATGCAACATGAAACGTTTCTTTCCGATGAATCTGTTATGATCACAATAGATGTTGATACCTTCTTATCCGAACGACTAAGACAAATCATACAGGCTGGCTTTCAAACCGTAGAAATTAATAGCCCAGATCTTGTACTTCTTCAAAATATCATGAAAGAATTCCCGCAATTACGCCTGGGCGCTGGTAATATTACCAATACACAACAACTAGAGGATGCTTATCAAGCAGGTGTTCATTTCGCAACCAGCCCAGGGTTTCTTCCTGCGCTTGCCCAAACGGCCTTAATCTATTCCATCAATTATTTACCTGGAATTGCAACACTCTCCGAAGCGATGCAACTTATGGCCTTGGGATATCAAAAAGCCAGACCTTATCCAAGCAGCTTATCGTTGTGTACCTTAATTAATAAATGCTTGCCAACATTACGTTTATATCCCGCGGAGATTGCGTTGAATGAGGCAGAGCATTATTTAAACTTACCGGCTATTTCAACTATCAGCATTCTTAATCCTGATAAGAATCAATTAAATGCTTTGTCAACTGGATTTGTTTCTGCTTAAATCCAGCAACAACAATAAAGCCCCTACGCAGATCGCACTGTCTGCCAAATTAAATACCGGCCAAGAATAATCGCCGTAATAAATTTGGATAAAGTCAATGACATGACCGTAAAACATGCGATCGTAAAAATTACCCAGGGTACCGCCTAAAATTAAACTAATTGCGACTAATTGCAAATAAGCTTTTAACGTCAATCTCGCCATCCAAACCACAAAAATAACACTCATGATCAGACTAAAGCCTGCAAAAAACCAACGATGCCAATCACCTGCATGACTTAAAAAACTGAATGCCGCCCCTGTATTATAGGCTAAGGTTAAATTAAACATGGGTAACACCGGGTAAGGCTGATAAGCACTTAATTTCAGTTCGGCAACATGTTTAGTCCATTGATCCGCACCAAAAATTAAAAAACTTAAAAAATACCATCCCCAAAGTTTTTTTAACGTCATCATGCATAACACCTTTTTTCTGCATGGCCACTAATATTGCCAACACAGCGAGAACAAAGCTCAGGATGCACAGTATCCTGTCCTACGTCTTCGCAACGATGCCAACAGCGACCGCATTTTTCAAATGAATTAGGTTCAACTTTAATAGCCAAATTCAACTCCGCATTATGAAAAGCTCCTTCTGGCGCATCACTTAATGCATGCACTGTTGCACCTGAAGTAATTAACAAAAATCGTAATTCATCACCTAACGACAAAAGCGAAGACAATAAATGACCTTGGGCATACAACTGCACCTTCGCGGCTAATGCTGATCCAATATGTCCTTGTTGACGTTCCAGCTCCAACGCTTTGTTCACGTCATCGCGTACAATTTGCAACTGCTGCCATAACGCCATATCCACACCCTCAATGACAGGCCAGTTCTCATACCATGTCGTTAAAAAAACAGACTCTTCGTTATTTCCAGGAATAAAATGCCAAATTTCATCAGCCGTAAAAGACAAAATAGGCGCTAGCCAACGAGTTAATGCTTGAATAATATGGAACATCGCCGTTTGACAAGAACGCCTCGCCACACTTTCTTTGGGTGTTGTGTACTGTCTGTCTTTAATTACATCCAAATAAAAACTACCCAAATCAACCGCACAAAAATTGTGAATTTTTTGATAAATCACATGAAAATGATAGTGTTCATAAGCTGTCATAATTTCAGCCTGCAACAACTGGGTCCTTTTTAAGATCCAACGATCAAGATCAACCATCTGTTCAACAGAAACCATGTGTAGTTTGGGGTCGAAATCAAAAAGATTAGCTAACAAAAACCGAGCTGTATTACGAATGCGTCGGTAGGCATCGGCATTACGTCGAATAATCTCATCAGAAATACTGACCTCATGGCGATAATCCGTTGAAGCAACCCAAAGACGTAAAATATCCGCACCGTACTGACTAATCATTTTGTCTAACGCAACATAATTGCCTTTTGATTTAGAAAGTTTTTTTCCTTCAGCATCCACGGTATAACCATGCGTCAGCACTGTTTTATAAGGCGCATGACCATCGATAGCAATAGCCGTGGTTAGTGATGAGTTAAACCAACCACGATGTTGATCTGAACCTTCAAAATACACATCGGCTGGCATGCTCAAGTTTTTATGAGTCTTCAGCACCGCAAAATGGGACACACCGGAGTCAAACCACACATCCAAGGTATCACTGATTTTTTCATAATATTCTGCATCATGACCCAAAAGTGTCTTTTTATCGAGATTAAACCAAGCATCGATGCCTTCTTTTTCTACTTGCTTAGCAACGATCTCAATCAATCCAAGTGTGTTAGGGTGCAACTCCCGTGTCGTGTTATGAACAAAAAGAGGCATGGGTGTTCCCCAAGCACGTTGCCTTGAAATACACCAATCAGGGCGTGCTTCAACCATAGTTTGAATGCGCGCTTTCCCCCAATCAGGAACCCATTGAACGCCCTCAATCGCCTTAGCGATCGATTTGCGTAACCCATTTTTATCCATATCAATAAACCACTGCGGCGTTGCTAAAAAAATCATGGGCGTTTTATGACGCCAGCAATGCGGATAACTGTGTTTTATCGACTCGGAATGCAAAAGCACGCCACGTTCTCGTAATAAATCAATCATAGGTTCATTGGCTTTTAAAACATGCAGTCCTGCAAACAAAGGAACGTCTGCTGCAAAACAACCATTAGCCATCACGGGATTCACCCACGACAACTGGTATTTTTCAGCAACTTGATAATCCTCAGGGCCATGCGCAGGCGCCGTATGCACAGAACCCGTTCCTGAATCAATCGTCACGTGCTCACCCAAAATAATGGGAACAGTGCGCTCATTAAACGGGTGTTGCAAGCGAACACCTTCAAGACAAGCTCCTACTTGCGAGCCATGCGACTTCACTTCTTCTAAACCGTATTGTTGAATGATGACATCCACGCGCGGAGCAACCACCACCCAATAAGCATTAACCGTTTCGATTAATTCATAATTCAGCTCAGGATGTAAACACACCGCTTCGTTAGCAGGCAAGGTCCACGGCGTTGTCGTCCAAATCGGAACGATCACAGGTTTTAAGGAGTTATCAATTGCCCACTTACTAAGAATTTGTTGTGGATCAATCGCATAAAAAGCGACATCAATCGAAGGAGAAATTTTATCTTCATAATCCACTTCCGCCTCAGCTAGTGCAGAACCACACTCAACACACCAGTGAACAGGTTTGAATCCTTGTTGTAAATGACCGTTTTCAATTACTTTTCCCAAGGCACGAATAATATTCGCTTCATAATGAAAATCGAATGTCGTGTACGGATTTTCCCAATCACCCGAGACGCCTAAGCGTTTGAATTCTTCGCGCTGAATATCAATTTGACTGGAAGCATACTCACGACATTTCATACGAAATTCAGCAGCTGAAATTTTATGCCCCGCTTTACCTACTTTTTTTTCAACGTTAAGTTCAATGGGCAAACCATGACAATCCCAACCGGGCACAAAAGGCGCATCATAACCACTCAAGGTTTTTGACTTAATAATAATGTCTTTGAGAATTTTGTTCAGCGCATGGCCACAATGTAAATGCCCATTAGCATAAGGTGGCCCGTCATGGAGAACAAAAAGCTTGGCACCCGCTCGAGCTAGCCTAATTTTGTTGTAAAAATCACGGGCTTCCCATGCCGCCAGCATTTCAGGCTCTCGTTGTGCAAGATTAGCTTTCATTGCAAACGACGTTTCCGGTAAGTTTAAAGTATCTTTATAGTCTGCCATTAATGGTCACTCGTTATAATAATTGTTTTTAATTATGCAGAAACAGTCAACGTTTCTTCATTGAAATAATTTTTTGCGTTTTTTATATCATGATGAATCTGTTGTATTAACTCATCAACCGAAGCAAATTTAACTTCATCCCGTAATCGGTGTAAAAAAGAAACATGAAGCAACTCACCATAAAGATTGTCATTAAAATCAAATAAATTAACTTCAAGAACAACCGTTTTACCGCCTACGGTTGGTCGCGTCCCAAGGCTTGCAACACCCTGCAATAACGCTCCATCCGCACGTCGAACCTGCACACAAAAAATCCCATTAAGAGGAGAATTGAGGCGAGAAATGCGGATATTAGCGGTTGGAATTCCCCATTGTTGACCTATCCCCTGACCATAAACAACTCGTCCCTGCAGACTATAAACTCGCCCAAGGAATAAGGATGCGTGGCTAAGCTGGCCCTGCGCTAAATATTGACGAATCAACGTGGAACTAACACGATGATTCTGAAAAATAAGATCGGGGAAAACAACCACGGTACAGCCGTGTCGACGACCTATCACCATCAATAAGTTAACATCGCCCCGACGATCTTTACCAAAACGAAAATCTCGCCCCACTAAAAGCCATTTAACGTTTAAACGAGAAAAAATAATCTGCTCTGCAAAAACTTCTGGCGACATCGCCGCAAGGGCTTCATTAAAACGTAAACAATACACATAATCAATCTGAGACTGTTTAATCAGGGCGACTTTTTCACGCAACGACGTCAATCGTGCTGGCGCCTCTTTTCTCATAAAAAACTCAGCCGGCTGCGGCTCAAATAACACCACTGCCGCAGGTCGGTGTTGTTGGGCCGCCTTAACATGCAAATGAGCCAACAACGCTTGATGCCCAAGATGAACCCCATCAAAATTACCAATGGTAGCAACTAATCCGTCGCTAGGATTCTGAGCCAACCCATGATTAAACAACAACGTCATCATTAATTTTAAATCAATCGATAA
Organism: Legionellaceae bacterium; assembly: GCA_030157805.1. Classification (GTDB taxonomy): domain Bacteria; phylum Pseudomonadota; class Gammaproteobacteria; order Legionellales; family Legionellaceae; genus JAOAUB01. The sequence goes on along the minus strand of JAOAUB010000091.1, from coordinate 6,217 downwards.
AAAAGATGTTAATTATTATACCGATCATTGCAAGAAAATGCTAAACTCCATCGCGCAATGAATGATTTAATTTAGCCTAAATATGAACAAAAACATTGCGGAAACCAACTTTTTTTGTTATAAACACGAAAACTTTATTTGCTTAATGAAAATTTATTTTCATTGGCCGTTAATTATTTTGGAGTAACACCATGTCAAGAGTATGTCAGGTCACAGGTAAACGCCCCATGACCGGCAATAAAGTGTCACACGCAAATAACAAAACAAAAAGACGTTTTTTACCTAACATTCAACAACGTCGTTTCTGGGTTGAAGAAGAACAGCGATTTGTTACCCTCAAAGTTAGCACCAAGGGCATACGAATCATTGATAAATTAGGTATAAAATCTATTCTTGATGCGTTAAAAGCTAAAGGCGAAAAATACTAACCGATAGAGGCAAAAGATGGCAGCCGTTCGAATCAAAATAAAAATGGAATCTACTGCTGGTACAGGGTATTTCTATACAACCACTAAAAATCCAAGAACAACAACAGAAAAGCTTGAACTTAGGCGGTATGATCCCGTTGTTCGCAAACATGTTGTATTTAAAGAGAAAAAAGTAAAATAGATCCAATTAATGTTGTAATAGGCTTGATCAAAATCAAGCCTATTACAAACAACGCACAGACTTTTCTAATTTTTTAGTTCATTAACTAAAATCATCTGCTGGCTAATCCCTTGAAATAAGTTAAACTTATATTAATAGTGAGACTAATCAAGAGGAATGGCATGAACCAATCGCTACAACTTTGCATTTCTCAGCATCTAACTTTAACGCCACAACTTCAACAAGCGATCAAGCTATTACAACTGTCGACCTGTGATCTACAGCATGAAATACAACAACTCATCGAATCCAACCCCATGCTTGAAGTCACTCCCAATGAATCCGACTCGGCAACGGAGTCTGCCTTTGATTTTCAATGGTCGGGCGATTATCCTGGACGTTCCAAATCATCCAATTTTAATAGCGACACAGAAAACAACCACGAACAGTTTTATTGCACCACAACAAATCTCCAAGATCATTTACGCTGGCAACTAGAACTAACGCCAATATCCGACATCGATAAAGTCATTGCAACAACCATTATCGATGCCATCAATGATGATGGCTTCTTGACGTGCTCAATAGAAGAAATTCACACTAGTTTAAACAGCGAAGAACACCCCCTGGACGTTGATGAAATTGAAGCCGTACGACACCGCATTCAACAATTCGACCCTGTAGGGTGCGGATCACAAAATCTATCGGAAACCTTGCTTATTCAATTAAATCAGCACGCAGAAAATTCTGAAATAATTAAGCTCGCACAACAAATCGTCCGTGACGATATCGAGTTACTAGGCCAACACCACTATCGACAATTACTAAAAAATTATCAAATTAACGAAGCAACTCTCAACGCCGTACTAGACATTATTCGTCATACCAATCCTCGACCAGGCTGTTTAATCCATCAAGGAACCACCGAATACATTATTCCAGATGTGACCGTAAAAAAAATAAATGGGTGTTGGAAGGCTTTTTTAAATCAAAGCACTTTACCCAAATTAAGTATTAATGCCCATTATGCCTCCCTAATTCAACGCGCAGACAATAGTATTGACAATCAGTTTCTCAAAAACAATCTTCAAGAAGCACGTTGGTTTTTGAAAAGCATTCAAAGTCGCCAAGATACGCTACTAAAAGTAGCGCAATGTATCGCAGATTACCAACAAGACTTTCTAGAACTTGGCGATGAAGCCATGAAACCCTTAGTTCTTCATGATGTTGCTAACACCTTAGAAATGCACGAATCAACAATTTCACGTGTCACAACACAAAAGTACATGCATACCCCAAGAGGGTTATTTGAGCTAAAATATTTTTTTTCTAGTCACGTCAATACCATCAATGGCGGGGAGTGCTCCTCAACAGCAATACGAGCCGTTATAAAAAAACTCATTGCCGCGGAAAACCAAAAAAAACCACTCAGCGACAGTAAATTAGCCCAACTCATTGAAAAACAAGGAATTTATGTCGCGCGCCGAACGATAGCAAAATACCGAGAAACCATGGGCATCGCCCCCTCCCATGAACGTAAATCAATTAAAAACTAGTTTTATAAACCGAAGGAGATGTATCATGCAAATCAACTTTACCGGTCACCATGTTGAAGTTACACCGGCCCTAAAACAATTTACCAACGAAAAATTGGATAAACTTGAACGACATTTTGATAAAATCACGGCGATTGATATTGTGTTTGATGTGGAAAAATTACGTCATATTGCTGAAGCATCAATCAAGATTGTCAAAGGAGATCTTCATGCGCGAGCAGAAGCCGACGATATGTACACGGCTATTGATGATTTAGTGAATAAGCTTGATCGCCAACTGATCAAACATAAAGAAAAAATAAGATCTCATCGAGAGTGAACACTATGAATTTATTCTAGGGCTCACTCATACAAGGCCCTAGAAAAGCTATAAAATAAAAATACTGAGCAATTTATGATAAGAGTCCAAATCACGATTATTAACCAACTCGGTTTACACGCCCGAGCTTCTGCGAAATTTGTAGCAACAGCATCCAAATTTATCAGTCAGCTTAAAGTAAGCCGAGGATCACAAACCGTGAATGGTAAAAGTATAATGGGTGTTATGATGCTCGCCGCTAGTAAAGGAAGTGAACTTACGCTAGAAATTGATGGCGATGATGAACTAGAAATGGAAAAAACAATGGTTGCTTTAATTAACAATCGCTTTGGTGAAGCAGAATAACTAACCGAACCAAAATATATTTGGTAAAAAAATCAAACTTATCGTCGACATTCCGCACTTTACGTGCAGGATATCAGCGAAAAACAGGAGTCGTTACTTCAACTTTATAAAACTGGACTTATCGCCGAGAACGCCGACGATATATTCTCCACCCCGCACAAGCAGGCCCAGATAAGGCATAAGCCACAAACACCGTAAACAACACTACTGAAGGATTAGCAGCAACCGCTACAAAGATAATGACCATCAATAATAAATACAAAAAAGGAACTTTACCCTTAAAATCAATTTCCTTAAAACTGTAGTAACGAATATTACTCACCATCAATGCGGCTGAAACAACCGCCAGAATCGCACCAATATCCACAATAAAACGATTTTCTATCGCGTTTTGATGACAAAGCCAAACAAAAGCACAAACAAGAGCCGCCGCAGGGGGACACGCTAGTCCCTGAAAATAACGTTTATCTATTTTTTGAATATTCGTGTTAAAACGAGCAAGCCGAAGCGCCACTGCCGCCGTATAAATAAAAGCAATCAACCAACCAACTTTACCCAGTTGGCGCAATGCCCAACTGTACAGCAACAACGATGGCGCAACCCCAAAGGTTACCATGTCCGACAAGCTATCATATTGCGCTCCAAAAGCCGTTTGTGTATTAGTAAGTCGCGCAACTCGCCCATCCAAACCATCTGCAATCATTCCAATGAAAATTGCAATAACAGCAACTTCATAAAGCATTTGCATCGAAGCAACTAAGGAATAAAAGGCCGCAAATAAACTTGCTGTTGTAAATAAATTAGGTAACAAATAAACCCCTGAATGATTTTCTTTATAGTTCACCAAAAACCCCCATCAGACCACCGAAGAAATGTTGTAGCATAACATAAATTTCAAACCATCAAGGAAAAAATATTGACTACCATGGGTTGTCCTGTCTCACTTTTCTTGCAGATTCTTTTAAAAAAGTGAAGCAAGTCGTGTCATCAACGTACTAAGCACCGCCGCTGTTGTTTCAAAATTCATCGCCATAATACCCGCTAGGATAAAAACCATCCCTTTGGGTCCGTCTTGAACGCCAGGCTCACTTGCAACGACAACTAAGACGCAACCTCGAACAAACCAAACCAGCCCTGCTGTTTGAATAAGCAATATGATTGCAGAAACAACATCCACAGGTTCTAACGAAGCGTACTGTAAAATACTTCCCGAACCAAACACTGTCACAGATAATGCTTTAAATGTCGAAGGGAGATAAAGAAGTGCTGCACCACCCACGATATAAGCAAAGGAAACAAACGAATTCTCCCCTCCTCGCGAGGCTCGCGACGCAGAAGCTCCTGAATAAAGCCGATTAATCCCTGAAAACACTAAATTGATGCCAATCAAATAGGCCATCCCAGTAATTAAGTAGATTACAGGACCTAAATTTTGGCTAAGATTAATAATAATTTGTATAAGATTATTGCTATCCATGAGCTAATTATATACCCTTCCTTGTCTAACTATCGATTTTATCATTCAAACAAACTGACTCTATGGAAACTACGACATTCCCCTTAACATTGGTTGAAACAATTATGTTGACACCTCACGTCAAACATTTTGTATTTCAATCCCAAAAAAGTCCTGAATTCAAGTACCTGCCAGGACAATTTATCACACTTCACTTTGAAAAGGATGGAAAAGCCTTAAAGCGAAGTTATAGTATTGCAAATGCTCCGAAACAAGACAATCGAATCGAGTTTTCTGCTGGGCATATTCGTGGCGGACCAGGCACTGAATTACTTTTTCATCTTAAACCAGGCGACCAAGTTAATGTCAGCGGCCCTTTTGGCCGTCTTGTTCTACGCGATGAATTGCCAAAACGCTATATTTTTGTTGCCACCAGCACGGGTGTCACGCCCTATCGCGCGATGATTGATGAACTAAAAAAACGAGTTCATGAAAATTCGTTCTTAAAAATTGTCATCTTGCAAGGTGTTCAAAAGCGAGAAGATATTTTATTTCATGATGATTTTAAAGCACTTCAACACCAATTTCCACAAATCCATTTTCGCGCTTATTTAAGCCGTGAACCGGAACCTAACATTCTTAATTGCGAATATTCAGGCTATGTGCAAACAGCATTCTCGGAGTTGGCTCTAAACCCCGAAGAAGATGTTGTTTATTTATGCGGCAACCCCAGCATGATTGATGCCGCTTTTGAGCAGCTAAAAAATCATCACTTTACAACGCAGCAAATTATTCGCGAAAAATATATTTCACTCAAATCATCATCTTAGCGGGAGAAACACATGTACCATGAGGAATTAAACGCAACCATGGATCACCTAACACAAGAAGGAAAAGGGATCCTAGCAGCAGATGAAAGTATTGCAACCATCGGCAAGCGCTTTGAATCAATTCATATTGAAAACAACGAAAATAATCGCCGTGATTATCGATTATTACTTGCAACAACCCCTGACATTGAGAAATACACTCATGGTTTTATTCTCTTTGAAGAAACCTTTACGCATACTGACCAACAGGGCAAAACCATTCCCACCATTCTTGCAGAAAAAGGGATTCTTCCTGGAATTAAAATCGACAAAGGCTTGGTTAACTTGCCTAATACTCAAGATGAAAAAGTAACACAAGGATTAGATGGCTTAACTGAACGTTTGGCACACTACAAAAAATTAGGCGCTAAGTTTGCTAAATGGCGCAATGTTTACTCTATTAGCGACGCGACCCCAAGCCTGACTGCAGTTAAAGCAGGTGCTGAAATGTTAGCGCGTTATGCTGCAGCCTGCCAATCTTTAGGGATTGTGCCCATTGTTGAGCCTGAAGTGCTTATCGATGGAAACCATAGCATTGATCATTGTGCTGAAGTGGTTGAAATTGTTTTGCATGAATTATTTAATGCCCTATTTGTACATCAAGTTATTTTAGAAGCCATGATATTAAAGCCAAGCATGGTGACTTGCGGTAAAAACGTCAATCCTTTCAGCGCTCCTGAAGAAGTTGCCGATTACACCATCAGCGTTTTTCGCAATACTGTGCCTGCTGCAGTACCTACCATTAACTTCTTGTCAGGCGGTCAATCAGCAACGCAAGCAACGGCAAATCTTAATGCCATCAACCAAACGGGCGTTCAACCGTGGTTGTTAAGCTTTTCCTTCGGCCGGGCCTTGCAAGATGATTGCTTGAAGGCATGGCAAGGAAAAGCAAGTGAAGTTCGAGCCGCTCAAGATGCACTCATTAAACGCGCACAACTCAATAGCGCGGCGTGCTTTGGTGAGTACAATAGCGATATGGAATAAAATAAGACCTATTTCTCCGCACATCATAAAAATCAATTATTTTCACGTGCGGAGATGCTTTAAAATATAATCAAAACGAGCAAACAAAGGCAGATGATCG
>JAOAUB010000090.1 GCA_030157805.1 Legionellaceae bacterium | reverse complement strand
AAAAATTGAAAAGTAGATGCAATATCGAAAAATTGCAATTAAGTGATAAACAGCAATTTGACCCTTGTCTAGCGCTGTACCTTATTGTCGCTTGGCGCATTTTATTCATGGCCATGTTAGGACGTGCTTCTCCAACATTGAAAACAATCGCTCAACTCGGCGGTTTTATTGGAAGAAAACATGGCGGGGACCCAGGTCCTATAGTAATGTGGAAAGGCTTACGAAACCTTTATGAGCATATTAGGGCGCGCGAAGCATTTTCACGCGCATTTGGGCATACTATCAGTAATAATATTACCGCGACACGTTGGCGGTAAAGGAAGAATTGTCAACAGCCGTTAATAATGATTTTTCAGCAGATTGCATATCGCGTTTGGTCAAACGACGACAAGCAACCTTTTCAAAAAAATTATCGCACTCAATATCATTTGAGTGCACTTTATCGTAAAAACAATACAAATAATTTCTAAAAGAATGTTGCTTATAACTGCTGTATTTTTCATTAATAATTAAATTTTTAACAGTCGACTTTATCTTGCTACTCAGTGCATCAGCGTTGAAAGCCTCCAAAACATCCGATCGGCTCTCATTAACCTGGGTTATATAATCAGAAGTGATTGTGGTCACGCTCGCTTGCCATTGATTTATCACGCCCTCAGCATGACGTCGACCATTGTGATTATGACTAAAAAATAAGGATTTATCGTGCCTTGCAGCGTTCTGCGAATAAGCATCCTTCATGGTTTTCCCTAATTGCAGGGTTGCATCAATTTGTTGCACTGTCTTGACTAAGGTTTCAATTTGAACACAACGCGTTTTCATGATGTCCAAAGTGTCTGACTCACGCATCGTAAGCCAAGAGGAGAGAACCTGAAGGGCTTGCTGATTAAGACAATTTGCTTTCATGATTTGTAATACAAAATCACCGTGCTTGCTCAGTAGTTCTTTTTTTTCCTCAGACTTCGCTAACAAAGATCGTAAATGCTGATTATCACCAAGGAGCGCCTCATCTTTACGATCAATAAGTACAAAATTATCCTGCTCTTCTTGCCTTAACTTAGCCAATAACGACGCTTGAGCTTCGACGATGGGTTGAATCGTTTGAGAAAATTGAGCGTCGCAGTCTAAAGAGTAGTGGTTATCTAATGTTTGTCGATGGGTGCATTTGAACATGGATATGTTGCGAAACAAGCAATTAAGTTCCTTCGAAATCGCTGAAACATGAAATTTAATATCTGTGTTTTTCTGCGATGAAATTGCCGTTTCTAACCAGTCGTTATAAACAACAAGGCCGATAAAATACCGATCGATGACCAACAGTAATTGTCTATACTCCCTCTCCGAGAGTGAGTTCGTATCCAGTGCTGTAATCATGGCTATATTATTGATGTAGGTTTCTAAAGAAAAAGGGGCCAATGAACGATCAATATTTTTTTCGTTAAGGCATCGATTTAATTGATGAATCTTTGGCAATAACGAATCAGCAACCCATAAAGGTTTAGACTGTAATTGAGCATCCTCCTCGCTAAATCTCTTCAAAACGGTATTTAAAACATCTTGAATCTCCTGATCCTTCAATAAATCTTGTTGCAGCAATTCTTGAATAAAAGTCTCCATGCGTCGTTGATAGAACGTCGCGGACGCCATATTCCCTTCGAGTAATTTTTTATTTCCTTCTTCACATAAATGTGTGATTAAGATCATTGCAAAATGATCTGCATGCTGAACGTCTGATGATGCATTATATTTTTCGACAATCCAGTAATAAAGACTATGGTAACTATAAGCAAACAACGTGTTCATCTTCAAAATGTAACTATCGCTACATTCATCTAGGGCGTCAGCAATACCACCTAAATGAGGATAATTTATTTCAACTTGACGTTTTTGCATCAGACCGAACATCGTTGACGAGGAAGAATGAGAAATAGATTGAGCAAGCGCTTGACGCCTTCTAATCTCGTCATAACACTTAAAAATTATTTGAAAATCAGAGTTAAGTGAAATCTTTTTTTTCATCTTGTTGTTTATCCCTCGTTTAAAAATGACAGCGTTAGGCACACGATTGCTTTTTTGCTTGTTAAGTATTCTACGTGGCAAATACTTAAGCAAACCTTAAGGTGAAAAAATTATTTTTCACCCACGTTCACCAAGCCAAAAAACGACGAACGAAGCATCAATGACCGACCATCTTTGAGGGTTAAAGGGTGTTGTTGCTTGAAGTAATCAATGGAAAAAAGAAGTACTTATTGAGATCATTCCACAGAACAAAATAGAAATTGACGACGCATCCACATTCGGGCTGACTTCGTAAGTCATCGTCTATTGCCAATGCGACTGGGAACTCGACCAGTCTTGGTCTGCTGCGGAGTGATGCAAGATATCATTAATTTTCTCTGATAGGGCAGGTCCAATTTCTTTTTTATAATCCATAGAGTTATCCCAGCAATAATCTGTTAAGCGCTTTAAAATTTGTTTATGCTGAGCATTTGAACCCGCTTTATCAACAATTAATTTCAAACATCGATAATTTCCCGCAGAAGGATCAGACAGTTGGTGCATTTGACAAGCGGTTGTGTGCTATTGACCAGGTGAGCCCCTCAGTTATCGACTACAACTCAAGGCCTCGGTTCTCAACCTTCCTTCGTTTGCAGCGACAGTAGCCAAACTACCTGCTATAGACGGGGTCTTCAGTATCTGACTCGTACCCCGTATCATCATTGTCGACATCCGTCTTGACCTGGGCAGTTTGATTATACCGTGTTTTGTAATCAGCAAAGCGAGAAGACATTGATACTTTTGGTCCTTTTTCGCTATCCTCATAAAACTCTTGTGGCTTTTGAGGATTATATTCTCTCATTTTAGCCTTTAATCTCGTTGTTCGAGACATGACCTCGTCTGCTTGCGCTTCAACGGCCTCCCTTATTGAGAAACTATCCGTACTTAATGCTTTATCGGTTGAAGATGCCTTTACCAACATAGACATTCCATACTTAAATGCATCATAGGGTTGCATTGGCGTATTATCGATATCTTCACCCTTTTTTATGGCTCTTTCTACTAAATAATGATTAACTCCTGCTGCGGTTTCCGCGATCGTGTGATAATCACCACGTTGAAATGGAGCTACAGTGAGTGCTCCAGCAAGGGCCTCAAAATTAGCTTGATCGTCCAACCATGTGCTTCTCGGCTCCTTTCCAGATGAACATAGACCATCAATTGCAGATAGGGTTAATGCACAGGTTCCTGAAGTATGCCCTCGCACCTCGATTCCACCATCTACAGCAGCACCTATCCAGGAATAGTGACCTGGACGTACCTCACTCCTAAACTTTCTTGTATCTATAAGTTTTCTGGGTATTTGATCTTCCTCTTCATTTTCACTTGCCGATGATACATCTTCTTGCTCGCCCATAATCTCTCTGCTACCAGGTGCAGGACTGACTACGAGATCATCTTTAGCACGGATCGTGTAAACTGTGCTAATAGACTTGGTTAATTTATCCCCCATGACTTCTTGAATTTTATCATCCATGATTTGTTGATCTGGTGTTTCAGGAGCAAATGGCGGTTCCACCCAAGAGGCACGAATCGCTCTATACCCCATTGCTGTTCCAATGGACTCAATTCCTGTGATTAGTCTTTGCGGAGGAATCGTACTTGGATCAGTTTTTAAGAATTCTCGAAATTTTTGCGCTGCTGTTTGCGTTTTACTGTCTTGAAATCCACCTCTAGCCATTTCAGATGAGCCACCCAAGAGCCAAGTGAGCGCCTCGTCCGACATACTGCTAAATGATTCAGCCATACGTTTATGAGCAAATTCTAATTGTTTGATAACCTCAGAATCAGGGTGCCTCATTACGGCCCTAGAAATTTCCTTTGTTTCTCGATTGTTATCTTCTAACAACGTAGTTCTCTTGGATACTCTACCCTCACGTCTTCGTTGTGTCGATGCCTTGGGGGCTCCTATATCTTTTAAAATATCAGCTCTAGATTTTGACATGATTAAATAGATCCGGCTCGTCCTCTTAGTTTAATTATAGGCCATATTATTCAATGCGCATGCTTTGTGACTAAAAATAAACGGTTTTGTGCTCCTGCACAATAAATTCAACATGAGGTCGAGCAATGATTTAAACCTAGAAGAAGCCATACAAATTGAGCAGAGGGGACTTATGGTGTTGCTGATTGACGTAATTAGA
>JAOAUB010000089.1:2300-24918 GCA_030157805.1 Legionellaceae bacterium | reverse complement strand
GATCCTTCGCGCAAAAAAACGCGCTCAGGATGACGTAGCTGGGGAGTTACGATTAAGATTAAATGAATATGATTTGAACAGGACGGCCATGATTACAAATTGACACATCGCCATGAATTTAGCTGCGTAAATTTAAATCATTCGCCGCTCTAATCAGTCTCCATGGAGGGATGTTAGTGACTGGCTAAATGATAATAAGACAAAGGTAAATTGATGATGTGGTAATTGGGAGGCAGAGGTTCATTTTTTAGCGCCAGAAAATAATGATTTCCAGGTTTTGGAGTCAAGCTCATCATGGAATGTCGGGCCAAGTAAGCCCCAGCATGCCAGTCATCATAAATTGCAGGGCTTGTTGAGAGGATCGCATCATTTTTGCAATAAGGAATGATCATGTTGATATCTTCGATGATTTCTTGATCGCTATTAAATCCATGAGCAAGACTGAATAGGGTCACAAAGCTTGTTGCTAAAAGTATCATATTGAGATTAAAAATTAGTTTAAACAATGGAGGTTTTGAGCCGCAATAATTCATTATCTTTGTCACGGGTTCAAAACATAGGTACATCATGGCTAGAGTAAAAAAAGGTGCTGATTGGATAATATAATTTAATGCTTGCCGATGACTAATGCCCACAGGTAATGAGGATACCAGTGATAATAAAATGAATAATAACACGTTATTTTTTTTAAAATTGCGTAAAAAGACCGTACGTACTCCAAGACCTTCAATTTTAGCGGATAATGTCATACACCCTAACGCAAAAACACTGACGAGCCAGTAGGCTCTAAAATACAGATTAACAATGTATACATGATTTAAACCGACGAGATTGAGTTGGCGATTGCCAGTGACGGAGGGAAATAATTGTTGTTGAAGGTAATGAAGGGTATTTGAAAGTGCTGCTGGAACTAAAACATAAACAAGGCTAAGCATGAGTGAGATCATGAAGGCTAAGAGTATCGTTTTTTTGATGCCGTCAATAAGGGACCTTGGTTTCTCAATCATGGTCTTGATTAAAGGCACTGCTAAGGGAAAAAATGCGGTTGGGCCATTGCAAAAAAACGCGATGATCACGGCAATAGAACTAAGAAAATACTGTGCTAAAAAGGCTGGTTTTGATTTGGTCCTGATAAGTAGAAGTAAGGTCGCTAAGGTTGTGAACAGGGTTAATGTTCCTTCTAAATGGTTATTCACGTATTTAAGATTTAAGGGGATTAATAACCATAATAATAAAAGCAAGGCTAAATGAATCAATGCTGTGTTTTCTTTTTTTAGCCAATACCAAGAAATTAAAGCAAATTGCCCTATTGCGATGAGCAAGCAATACAGTTGTTCAACACCAAATCCTTGCCCTAACAGTTTAAAAAATAAAGATTGGAAATAAATAGCAAGCGGTGGATGTTCATAAAAAACATGAAAAGTAGTTTGAGAATAAAAAGGTTGCCATAATGATCCGTGACCGAGGCTTAAGTTTTTGGCGATGGCCGCATACATCACGCCATCAAGAAACATGCCTTGACGCGTGAGCGGTAAAATGAACAGAATCAAAAACAGACTTAAGGAAAAAAACCAAAGTGGAAACCAGAGCCGGCTTGGATGCATGGTTTAGTTTTCCATCAGTTCATGTTCATTAAAATCGTCTGTTGTAAAAACAGTTTCTGCTGTATTGGCATTCATGGCTAATTCATTTTCTAAGTGTTTGAAGGGCCACAATTGTTGATCCATGAGTTGGCTCGGTTTGATACTTTGCAATGCATGTAAAATATTACTTGGAATTTTTGGGTTTTCAACCGCTAACTCATCAATTAATTTGCCAATTCGCTTGCGCATGAGGTTTTCTTGCGAGCCACACAGCGTGCAAGGAATAATGGGAAACGCCTCAGTTTTAGCAAAAGCAATGATGTCTCGTTCTTGCACATAGCAAAGTGGTCGAATTACAATGTGTTTTTTATTGTCACTTAATAATTTCGGTGGCATAGAGCGAATATCGCCAGTATAGAACATGGACATCAATAAGGTGCGAATTAAGTCATCGCGATGATGACCTAAGGCAATCTTGTTAAAACCATGTTCTTCGGCATAGCGATAAATAATGCCCCGGCGTAGTCGTGAGCACAGTGAGCAGTAAGTTTTTCCTTCGGGAATTTTTTCTTTCACAATCGTATAGGTGTCGCGTGTGAGAATTTCATGAGGGATGCTTTTGGACGCTAACCATTGTTTAAGTTGAGAGTCGTCCCAGCCAGGCTGTGCTTGATCGAGTGTGAAGGAAAAAATTTCAAATTTATTGTTTGAGCGTTTGCGTAAGGCATTGAGGATCGTGAGCAACGTGAAAGAATCTTTCCCGCCCGACAAGCAAACCATAACACGGTCGCCTTTTTGAATCATGTTGAAATCGGCAATTGCTTTACCTGTGTAATGCAATAATTTTTTTTCAGTCGCAGATACTTTGTTCGATGTCATGAATACAACCTAGTTTGTTTTTTAACGGATAATGTTGACTTTAGGAAAGCCTTCTATTCGTGTTGTTTTTAGCCAAGCATTGATTTCTTCAAGATCTTGCACATTCAATGTTCCCGCTAAATACTTAAGATTAAGAATGGCTTTAATGAGATCATACTGATCGCTGGCTAATTGAGTTTGGACCTCAAATAAGTGCCGTTGCGCATTCACAACATCGACCATGGTTCTTGTGCCCACTTCAAACTGAGCTTCAGTGCTTTCTAACAGTTTTTCTTGAGAGTTTACGGTTTGGCGATCAGCCTTGACTTTGCTGATGCCATCAATAATGGTATTAAAAGCGATCCGACTATTAACAACAACATCACGATAAATAGCCTCAAGATCTTCGCTAGCACCTTGAAAATCATATTGGGCCTGTCTGGTTTTAGAAAGAACTAAACCGCCTTGAAATACAGGAAAATTAAGAGCGAGCGAAACGTTACTGACTTTTTGTTGGTCCGGAAGAAAAAAGGAAGAAGAGGTTACATTATTGTTTGTTTGAACAGTACTGCCTTGTACTGCTAAGGTAGGCCAATTAGCTGAGGCCTGAGATTTGATATTGTCGCGTGACGATTGCAAGCGATATTTGGCAGCATAAAGTTTATAATTTTGTTTAAGTCCGGTATCGATCCATTCGTCCACATTAGCCGGTTCAGGTTTAATTAACGGAATTTGGCTATTGCGCAGAGGCGCTAGCGATTCATAGACGTGGTTCGTTAATTTACGTAAGTTTTCATTTTGGTTCACCAGGTTATTACTGGCCGAGATCACTTGTGATATGGATTGATCGTAGGCTGATTTAGCCTCATAAACTGAGGTAATGGGATCAAGGCCTACTAGAAAACGTTGACGAGCTTGCTCAAGTTGTCTTTTGTTAGCGCGTTTTTTGGATTCAGCAAACGATAAGGTGTCACCTGCCAAGAGGATTGAAAAATAGGCTTTTGCTGTTCGTAAAATTAAATCTTGCGCTGCATCATTGAAAGTGGCTTGTGATGCTTTGACTGAGGCTTTAGCGAGTTGTACTTGTGCCCAAGCTTGATAGTTAAATAGAGCTTGCGATGCTTTAACTTGCCATATGGTGGAATCGTAGGTGCTATCGATGGAATCACCCACCCCAGTGACATTCAGGTTAGTAAGCCCTTTGGAGGCATTGAACGATGCTTGGGGGCGAAGCGCTGAAAACGCTTGAGGAACAGATTCAGCACTCGATAGGTAAGTGCTGTAGGCCTTTTTAAAGGTCGGATCATGTTCTAAAGCTTGTTCATAAATACTCATCAAATCAACAGCGTAACAGGATGACCATGAACCAATAGCAACCACAAGGGACAAGACAACTTTTTTCATGCCGTGAATTTTCCTAGAAAATAAATTCGTTGGTTTTCAATTTATCAATTAATGGCGGGGTATTGGTTTCAAAGACCAAGGATTCATGCCATTGACCATCGCTGCCTAAGGTTAACAAATTGCCGTACATTATAGGGTCTTTCCCGATAATGGCAAATAATTTACCACCTGGGCGTAATTGCAATCGACTCGTTTCGGTGATTTTAGTGATGGCTCCGGATAGGACAATAACGTCATAAGGGGCCTTGTCAAGCCAACCCTGTGAGGCATCCCCGGTGAAAAATTCAATGTTTGAGTATCCTAACGCATTGATCTTACGGCGGGCCTCTTGGGTAAAAGTCTCAAAATAATCAATGCTGATTATTTTTTTTCCAAGTCGGCTGAGCAGTGCGGTGAGATAGCCGCTGCCCGTTCCTATTTCCAAGATGGTCTCATGGCCTTGTAAATGAAGCGCTTGCAATAAGCGACCTTCTTCTTCGGGGGTCATCATTTGTTGACCATGGGCGAGTGGGATGCGCATGTCGGAATAAGCGAAATCACGCATGGCTGTCGGCACAAACTCATGTCGCGGGATACTGGTAAAGAGATCAAGAATGACTTGATTGTGGATTTCGTTAGTGCGCAGCTGTTGTTTTAACATATTGATGGATGCATTTGAATTCGTCATGATGAGATATTTTCCACATTGGTGCTATTATTCAAAATTTGGTATTATCCACGGGTTTTTTTCGTTCGACAAGGAGATCAAGGTGATTGAACAGTATATTGACTTTTTGCAAACAGAATTAGAGCAACTCAAAAAAGAGGGTTTATACAAGTCTGAGCGCGTGATCACGGGCCAGCAGCAAGCGAAAGTCGCCGTTAATGGTCATGAGGTGATTAATCTTTGCGCTAATAATTACCTTGGATTAGCTAATGATCCCTTGTTAATTGCCGCAGGCCGTGATGCTCTTGAAAATTACGGATACGGTATGGCTTCAGTACGGTTTATTTGTGGAACTCAGACGCCGCATAAGCGACTTGAACAAAAAATAAGTCATTTCTTGAGTCAAGAAGATACCATTTTGTATTCTTCTTGTTTTGATGCTAACGGTGGTTTGTTTGAAACATTATTGGGTGCTGAAGATGCCATTATCAGCGATGCGCTCAATCATGCTAGTATTATTGATGGTGTGAGACTGTCGAAAGCGCAGCGTTTTCGTTATGCCAATAATGATATGAAGGATTTGGAAAATCAATTAATCGCTGCAAAAAATGCACGATTTCGTTTGATCGCAACGGATGGTGTTTTTTCCATGGATGGCATTATTGCTAATTTAGCAGCCATTTGTGAATTGGCGGAAAAATACGATGCGATGGTGATGGTCGATGATTCTCATGCTGTAGGTTTTATGGGCGAAACTGGACGAGGAACGCCTGAGTATTGCGGTGTGACGGGTCAAATCGACATTATTACAGGAACGTTGGGCAAGGCTTTGGGTGGTGCATCGGGCGGTTATACATCATCACATGCAGTTATTGTGGACTGGTTGCGTCAACGTTCAAGACCTTATTTATTCTCGAATACTTTAGCACCAGTTATCGCAGAGACGTCGATCACCGTGTTAGAACTGTTGGAAAGCAGTGCGGCCTTATCGCAAAAATTAAAACGCAATAGTCTGTATTTTCGTGAAGGAATGACGAAGCTTGGTTTTAATTTAGTTCCTGGTGAGCACCCCATTATTCCGGTGATGTTAGGTGATGCGCTCTTAGCCTCAAGGATGTCTAAATTATTACTTGATGAAGGTGTTTATGCGATAGGTTTTTCATACCCTGTTGTGCCTAAAGGCTTAGCTCGAATTAGAACCCAAATGTCGGCGGCCCATGAGTTAACCCATCTTGATCGTGCTTTAGCGGCTTTTGCTAAAGTGGGTAGAGAATTAGGGGTTATCAAAGGCTAATCGATATTATTTTTTTGAGGAAATGCGATGAAGTCACTTGTTAAAGCAAAAAAAGAACCCGGAATATGGCTGCAGGATGTTCCTGTTCCTGAATATGGGGTCAACGATGTTTTAATTAAAATTCATAAAACGGCAATTTGCGGTACTGATATCCATATTTATACTTGGGATGAGTGGGCGCAGGCGACAATTCCTGTGCCGATGACAGTTGGCCATGAGTTTTTTGGAGAAGTGACTGCGGTAGGCAGCGAGGTTCAAGGGCTTGCCATTGGTCAACGTGTTTCGGGTGAAGGGCATTTAACGTGCGGTATTTGTCGAAATTGTCGTGCGGGAAAGCGTCATCTTTGTCGTAATACCTTCGGTGTTGGGGTTAATCGTCCCGGATGTTTTGCAGAGTATTTAGCTATACCTGCAACGAACGTGGTGGTATTGCCTGATAATATTACGGGGGATCAGGCAGCAATTTTAGATCCTTTCGGTAATGCGACCCATTGTGCATTGGCCTTTGATATGGTGGGTGAGGATGTTTTAATCACAGGGGCAGGACCTATTGGTATTATGGCGGTAGCAATTGCGCGTCATATAGGGGCACGCCATGTGGTGATTACGGACGTCAATGAATATCGTTTAGATTTAGCTAGAACAATGGGGGCGACTCGAGCAGTTAATGTGAAGCATCAATCCTTGCCAGCGGTAATGGAAGAGCTCGGGATGAATGAAGGCTTTGATGTTGGTTTAGAAATGTCAGGTAACCCCACGGCGTTTAATAACATGCTTGATGTGATGAGTCATGGTGGGAAGATCGCTTTGTTGGGAATACCTGCTCAAGATACAGCCATTGATTGGACGAAGGTGATCTTTAAAGGACTAGTGATTAAAGGAATTTATGGACGAGAAATGTATGAAACTTGGTATAAAATGATTGCCATGTTGCAAAGTGGTTTGGATATTTCACCTGTGATTACGCATCATTTTTCCATCGCTGACTATGATCAAGCATTTAAACTGATGGCATCAGGCCAGTCAGGTAAAGTTATTTTGGATTGGATTTAAATAAACGAGGTTTTAATTTTAATGGCACAATACATTTATACCATGCATCGCGTGACTAAAATCGTTGATAATCAGCGCGCGATTCTTAAAGATATTTCGATTAGTTTTTATCCTGGCGCCAAAATTGGTGTCTTGGGTTTAAATGGTTCAGGAAAATCAACGTTATTGCGCATTATGGCCGGCGTTGACACGCAGTTTGATGGCGAAGCAAAAGCACTCACAGGAACAAAAATTGGCTATTTGGCTCAAGAGCCCGATCTTGATTTGAATAAAACCGTGCGCGAGGTGGTTGAAGAAGGCGTTGCTGACATTAAGAATAAATTGCATGAGTTTGATGAAATTAGCATGCGTTTTGCCGAGCCCATGAGCGATGATGAAATGAACTCGCTGTTGGAAAAACAAGGTGAATTGCAAGGCGTTATCGAAGCTTGTGGTGGTTGGGATTTGGACAGGCGCTTGGAGGTTGCTGCTGACGCTCTTCGTTTGCCTGATTGGGATACGAAAATTGAGGTTCTGTCGGGTGGCGAGCGACGTCGAGTAGCACTTTGCCGATTGCTGTTGTCAAATCCGGACATGTTGTTGTTAGATGAGCCAACAAACCATCTGGATGCCGAAAGTGTGGCGTGGCTTGAGCGTTATTTGGAGGAATTTCCTGGAACAGTCGTTGCAGTGACCCACGATAGGTATTTCTTGGATCATGCCGCTGAGTGGATTTTGGAGTTAGATCGTGGTGAAGGCATTCCTTATAAAGGTAATTATTCGGCGTGGCTTGAGCAAAAAGAAGAGCGATTAGCCGTTGAACAAAAGCAAGAAGATGCGCATCAACGTGCTATTAAAGCAGAGCTTGAATGGGTCCGTACTGCGCCTAAAGCTCGGCATGCGAAAAGTAAAGCACGTTTGGCACGTTTTGAAGAGCTGAGCTCTAAAGAATTTCAAAAACGTAATGAGACGAATGAAATTTACATTCCACCCGGTGAGCGTTTAGGTGATTTAGTGATTGAAGCCAATAACGTATGCAAGTCCTTTGGCGACCGTGTTTTAATGGATAAATTGAGTTTTAAATTACCCAAAGGTGGCGTGCTTGGTATTATTGGGCCAAATGGCGCAGGAAAATCGACCTTTTTAAAAATGCTGACGGGGCAGGAAAAACCAGACAGTGGTGAACTTCGACTGGGTGATACGGTCTCATTAGCATATGTGACTCAGTTACGTGATGATCTGCATGATAAACGCACGGTATGGGAAGAAATTTCAGACGGTCATGATATTTTGCAAATTGGTAATTATCAGATTCCGTCGCGTGCTTACGTGGGACGATTTAATTTTA
Source organism: Legionellaceae bacterium (assembly GCA_030157805.1). GTDB lineage: Bacteria > Pseudomonadota > Gammaproteobacteria > Legionellales > Legionellaceae > JAOAUB01. Next base: position 16,753 of record JAOAUB010000089.1, on the reverse strand, counting down.
AGGGTGGCGATCAACAAAAACGCATGAGTCAGCTTTCGGGCGGTGAACGTAATCGTGTTCATTTGGCGAAGTTGCTTAAGTGCGGTGCTAATGTGCTGTTACTTGATGAGCCGAGTAATGACTTGGATGTGGAAACTTTACGATCGCTTGAAGAAGCTGTTCTTAATTTTCCCGGTTGTGCCATTGTTGTTTCGCATGATCGTTGGTTTTTGGATCGTATTTGCACCCATCTTATGGCGTTTGAAGGAAACTCTCAAATTGCTTTTATTGAAGGGAATTACAGTGATTATGAGGCGGATCGTAAACGTCGATTGGGTGATGATGCGGATAAGCCGACGCGAATCAAGTACCGTCGCTTAAGTGATTAATAAGCTTAAGATTTGTTGATATTGCAAGTTTTGGGTGACATTCATACGAACTAATTTCGAGGGAAAATTTTTAATGATAACTAGGTTGTTTTATTTGATTTTTTTTGTATTTTTAGTCCTGAGTGGATGCATGACGGTTGATCCTTCAACCATCGTGATTGATGATGTGGGTGTTGCTCATAATACGAGAGTTTCTTATGCACGTGATTCGCGAGGACGAGAACATTATCCTTTAAAAATTACCGGGAATGGAAACCGACAATTTGTGTTTGATCCTAAAGCTTATGCTTGGGCTGCTTACGATGAGGAAGGAAATCGGGTAATGACGGGTGCTGCATCGGGCGGTAAGGATATTTGTGAGGAAGATGGTAAGTCTTGTCGGACGGTGACAGGAACATTTCATGTTTACAGTAAGCGAGGTCCCGAGTGTCGTTCGGGTGAATATCCTGTTGAGACAAATGGGGGCACTAAAATGCCTTATTGTATTTATTTTAATCAAGGCTATGCAATTCATGCGGGTTTTGAAGTGCCTTACAGTAACTCCAGCCATGGATGTATTCGTGTTTGGCCTAGTGCGGCTAAGTGGTTGAATGAGGAATTTATTAAAATCGGCACGCAAGTGACTGTTTTAGCGTATGACGATGAAGATGAAGTCAAACCTACAAATTCCTTTTAAATTTGAGGGGGCGTTGTTAGCCCTTGATTCAGCTATCGCTTAAAGATGGTTTTTTTAAAACCATCTTTAAGCGAATGTATACTTTGGATGTTTATCGTGGCGATTTTGGTTGGGCATCTGGAAGAGCTGCGCAACATTGCTTCTGTGCACCTTGTTGCACGTTGATAATTTCCTCAAAGAAACGATGTTGATCAAAGGTGGTAATAAGGCCATGGGCACCATTAATATTTTCAATAAAAGATTTGGCATTTTTTATATCAAGATTAGCGAGTTGTGCGTAGAAACTTAAAATCACCTCTTCGCTCATAAATTGTTTAGCGACGTCCATGAATTCCTGTGCGCGTGGATCACCTGCTAAACCGGCATGATTGTCGTCGCTTTTTTCATATAAATCGCGAACGCTTCTGGTGAGTGTTTCGATATCAATTGTAAAGGTAGTTCTATTACAAAAAGACATGAAGCTCGTGCCGGCACATTCGTGATCGATGGAGGCAACATAGTAGGCGTCGTCTCTTTCTTGTATAATGTAATTTGCATACTTCATGTCTTGTTGTTTTGCAAAAGCGTGATCAGCAGCAAGAGCTATTTCAAAACCACGTAATGGTTTTTTAGCCAGTTTTTCTCTCCAATCATCTTGTCGTATAAAGGCTTCCAGATCCATGGTCTTGTCGTAAATGCGTGACAAAGTGAAAAATTGAGCTTTTCCATTCGGTTTTATTTCTTGCATAATCAAACTTTCTGGCTGTATCGTTGGGTAAATCATGGCTAATACGTCAGAAATTAAAAATTCTTGCACAAGAGCGTTGAGATTTTTAGCTCCTTTTTTTAAATAGCGTCGACCTTCTTGGTCTTGGACAATGGCGCCTGATAAGTCGCCTTTTGGTTTTGTTCCGACGTAGGAATAGCTTTCTGAAGAGACAATAACGTCACGGCAGTTTTTATACGTCATATCCACCGGATCGTGCAAAATATCTTGCTCTCGGGGTTGATTGCCTTGGTGTATGATGTAGGACACCACGCCAACGGCAATGCCGAGTACTGCAAAAGGTGCGATAGCAGCTCTAATACCTTGGGGGTTTGTTGTTGTCGGTTGCTGACTTAATGAGGTTAACGTGCGTACAGATCTTGCTGTGGGAGTGATTTGATGAATAGGGGCTCTATGAGTTAAAGGATGTGATGATTGACGTAACACGAGGGTCGATGGATGACTTGGGTGAACGGCGTGAGCGGTTAAGTTTTGAACTCCTGCTCGAAGATTTTTTGTCGCGGTGTTCATAAGCCTGTTGAAACTAAAAAAATTTATTCTTGGTGGCATAATTTATATTCTCCGGACATGTAAAAAATTTACTTAGTGTTCTCTTGATATATTAATTGATTTTTATTAAAGCATTGTTAAGACCTTATTAAGGCATTATTAAGAAGTACATGGATCTTGGGTGCGAATTGCCTCAAATTACCTGTTACCGCAGAGGAAAGGTAAAATGGGGGGGGGGCATTAATCATGGATTGATACTTAAGGCATCAGCGTAGTCGTTACTTACGAGGTAATCGCGCAATAAAAAAGCAAACAATATGAGCCAGAAATATTGTTAGAGCTACTTAAAAAATTATGGCTTTCTACCGATCAAAGGTGCGGCAAGCGGTTAAAAAAGGCGCTGCCTTTATGGATTGCCCATTACGAAAAACACTTTATCAAAGACTCATGGCCTCAACATGCCTTACGCAAGAGAGAAAGTCCCCTTGAGAAGAGAAATGTAATACTCTTGATCCGCTTCTCTTGCAAAAAATAATCCAAAGCAAGCTAAAATCAATATTTAGATAGGTTGATATTTTAAACAAACCAAAACATCTTTCATTGAGGCAATAGGGGGTGTTTATTTTTTTAATTGGTTGTTTCGGTGAAAAGACTGTTGGCGTTTGTTGCAAGTTTCTCGCAGGGTGTGAATAGTGAAATTTTAATGTAGACCTCAGTCGATAAGATCGACGACTGAGGTCTACTATTCGATTAAGGTTTTGCGGCCGATGGAGTTGACAGTGTTGTTGCTGTGGGTGGTGAGGTAGCATCCATGGGTTTGGTGTTGACGCTTGAATTATTAGGTGGTGTTGGTGCTGTAGGTAGTGTTGCCTGTTTTGGGGTGGCTACTATTTGCATAATACCAAGGTCACCCGATACTTTACGACTGATGCTGAGGTTGATAGTTAATGATTGCGCTATTTTTTCTTGACCGTTTTGATACATAACCTGAATGGGGACTACCACCGTCCACTGATTATCTTTTGTTGCTGTAATCGTCGCTTGACCATCAACTACGCTGCTTACGGTCAAGTTTTCTTTTTTGATAGCGTCAAGATTACCTGATTTTTTTAAAGCATCATTGAAGCTTTGCCATCCTTGCTCGGTATAACATGCTTTGAGTACGTTCAATTGTGCGTCAAGTGTGCTTGGATCAAACGTGAATGTTTGTTGAGCTGCTTTTTGACCCCATTGCATGACTAAAGCGGTATCAACACTAGAGTTGCTTGCTGAAATATGGTAGTTACAATCAAGCGGCGATGGTGCTTGAGATGCAATTGTTGGATTCATTGGTGGTGTTGTTCCATTGGTTGCTGGAATAACGGGGCCAGGCAATAAAACAGGAGCTACCGTGTTTGTTGGATTTGGGTTCGAGGGTGATGGGTTGGTGCTTGGTGTTGTTTGTGATGTTGGGCCGGTGATTGTTTGTCCAAAAACGGGTAAACAGACTAAAGAAAACAATCCCGCCTTAAGTAGCATGGATTTATTCATGAGTAACACTCCCTTAATTAGGTGGCTATAATTAATTGTTTTAAGTATAGCTTATTATTTTTGCTAAAAGCATTGCCCCTAGTCGCGCTGTTTTTTGTTCTGAATCAAGTGGTGGCGATAGTTCAGCAATGTCTATACTTACCACTTTGCCAGTTTGTAGAATGTATTTCAACAGAGGAATTGCTTGCCAGGGAAATAATCCTAAAGCTTGGGGGGCGCTTACTCCCGGCGCAAAGGCATCATTAAAGACGTCAAGGCAGACTGTAAGATAGATGGCGTCTTGATTTAATAAAAAATTATCAAGAAAAGCATATTGCCAAGCAAGATCATGTTCATTCAGTTGTTCAACGGTTAAATAGGACACATGATGAGTCTTGGCGGTGTGAAATAAACTTGCGGTATTGGCAAGTTCTTGAATTCCAAGGCAACAGTAATTAAATTCTTTACGTGAGTTTTTACAATATTGAGCAATTTGCCAAAACGGTGTTCCTGAAGTACCTTGTTGATTTGGTAAGGTGGGGCGCAGGTCAAAATGGGCATCAAAATTAATCATGCCGAGGCGAGGATATTGTTCCGTTAGGCCACAAAAATGCCCCCAGGCAATTTCATGCCCTCCGCCAAGAACGATGGTTTTAAAACCTTGGGCGTGGCAGTGAGCGACGACTTGGGCTAGTTGTTCTTGTGCCTTTTCAAGGTCTCCATCCTGACAAAGAATGTTCCCCACATCCAGGACGTGCGTGTCGTCGTGGCAGGCCAGTTTTGCTAATTGTTGACGCAAGTGGATAGGCCCACTGTAGGCACCTATGCGCCCTTCGTTACGTTGAATGCCTTCATCGCAACAGAAGCCGATAATCACGATTTCTTGATGAGGTTTTGGAAGGGATTCATGCCGTAAATCCAGCAATTGGACGCGCTGAAAGTAACGCTCACGGGGGAGTGAATCTTTTCGTCCTTGCCAGATGGTGGGTGCGCACGGTTCGTAATTGTCGGGTATTTTTAGCATGGATAAACTCGATAGTTAATTTTGTGACTCTTATTTTGCACTTGAGGGACCATCAAAACGTGCTTCGTTTTTGCTTGTTTGTTATTATCCTAATTTTACTCATTGATGTATAGATTATTTCAAAGGGAGAAGAACGTGTTCGTTATTACGGGTGGAGGGAGCGGTATTGGGCGTGCTCTGGCAGTGGAGCTTGCGAAACGCGGTAAGAACGTGATGATCATTGGTCGTCGCCCACAAACACTGAATGAAACGGCCGCCATGTCACCTCTAATTACAGCCTGTTGTGCGGACGTTTCTACAGTCGTAGGTCGCAAAAATATCGTTGAAGCATTACAACCCTGTCCGCCCTTAGAAGGGCTTATTCATAATGCAGGCGTGATTGAACCTATAGTCCCCATAATTGAAATTGCTGAGTCAGACTGGGAGCAGGTGATGGCAACCAACCTCAATGCGCCCTTATATTTAACTCAGTTACTCTTACCAAAATTAAATCAACAAGGACGTGTCTTGCATATTGGTTCAGGCGCTGCTTACTTCCCTGTGAATGCATGGGCACCTTATTGTGTTTCAAAAGCAGCGCTGTCAATGTTAACACGTTGCTGGCAGCTTGAATTCGGTTCTGAACACACGGCTTTTGCTAGTGTTATGCCAGGAATTATCGATACTGAAATGCAGGCCGCGATTCGCAATGCAGAATCAATGCATCCGAAAAAGCTCGAGTTTTTCCATCAACTTTTTGTTGAAAAAAAGCTCCTTTCGGCGGACACCGTTGCCCAATTTTTATCGTGGTTGTTGTTGGCAATACCGCTTGCACAATACGCATCTAAAGAGTGGGATATTTATGATAAAAGCCATCATAAAGCGTGGCTTAAAGCACCTTATCATGTACCTTATTTGGAAACAACATGAAAACATGTGACACCTTATTGCGGAATGCAAGCATGATTGATAAAACGGGATGTCAAATTTCCAATCAATCGATTGCCATTGCTCAAGGTAAAATAGTTTGGGTAGGATTAGAAAGTCATCTTCCGGAAGCTTATTTGGCCGCGCCTGACGTGGTGATTGAAGACTGTCAAGGACGACTTGTGACGCCAGGTTTAATCGATTGTCATACTCATTTAGTTTATGCCGGTGATCGCGCTGATGAGTTTAAGCGACGTTTGCAAGGTGAGAGTTACAGTGATATCGCGCGTTTAGGTGGAGGCATTATTTCTACGGTTTCAAAAACACGTCAAGCCTCAGAAGACCAATTAATGCAAGAGTCGTTACCACGATTGTTAGCGTTGTGTGCGGAGGGTGTTACGACTGTTGAAATTAAATCAGGGTATGGTTTGGATTTGGTTAATGAATTAAAGATGCTTCGTGTTGCACGACGCCTTGGTCAAGAAGCCGGGGTACGTGTTAAAACGACGTTTTTAGGTGCTCACGCGATTCCACCCGAATTTAAAGGTCATACACAGGCTTATGTTGATTATGTGTGCACACAGATGTTGCCAGCTGTAGCTGAAGAACAATTAGCTGATGCCGTGGATGTATTTTGCGAAACCATAGCGTTTGATTTAGTGCAAACAGCGCAAATTTATGACGTTGCCATGAGCTTAGGCTTACCTATTAAATGTCATGCTGAACAGTTGTCTTCTTTTGGAGCTGCGCGACTTGCATCGAGTCAAGGTGCGTTGTCTTGCGATCACCTTGAGTATTTAACAGTAGATGGCGCTAAGGCGATGGCAGACCGTGGAACAGTCGCGGTTCTTTTGCCGGGCGCTTTTTATTTTCTGCGAGAGAAAACCCCACCGCCGGTGCAGTTATTGCGCGATTATGGTGTGGGTATTGCGATTGCTACTGATTGTAATCCGGGTTCTTCACCAACAACGTCGTTATTATTGATGCTCAATATGGCATGTCAATTTTTTGCAATGACAGTTCCTGAAGTGCTGTCTGCAGTCACTTATCAATCGGCTCGAGCGCTGGGTTTAGCGGACGAAATAGGCCAAATTGCGGTTGGGTTGGCGGCTGATCTTAATCTTTGGTCAATTCATGACAGTGCGGTTCTGTGTTATTATTTTGGACAACCTTTACCTCATCGGACCATGATTGATGGCAAGTGGGTTTAGTTTTATTTGTTTTATTCAGTAACAAGGATCAGTAATGATGAAGGGTAGTTCGTTTGTTCGCCCCGAAGAAAAAATAGCCGAGTTAACGATTCGCAGTGTTATTTTGGCAATATTTTTAACGGTTTTATTGGCTTTATCGAATGCTTATCTTGCTTTAAAGTTGGGTATTTTAACGTCAGCATCGATTCCTGCTGCTATTATTTCGATGGGTATTTTGCGATTTTTTAAAAACCCGACCATTTTAGAAAATAATGCGGTGCAAACAGCGGCATCCGCGGGTGAGGCAGTTGCTGGCGGCATTGTTTATACTATTCCGGCTTTGATTATTATTCAATATTGGTATGAGTTTGATTATGTTACTAATTTTTTGATTGCGGTTTGCGGTGGTATTTTAGGCGTTTTATTTTCAATTCCATTACGACGAATTTTAGTGAATGAGCCTTTACTGCGTTTTCCTGAGGGGCGAGCGATTGTTGAGGTTTTGAAATCATCAGATCAAGGTAGTGGCGTCAGTGATATTTTTATGGGTGGGGTCATTGGCGGCTTTTTGGAATTGTTTCAGGTGGGATTTAAGCTTATTGCGAGTAGTGTTAGTTTTTGGTTTGTCGCGGGTCGCTCGTTGTTTGGTTTTGGTGCTGGCTTCTCAGCGACGATGATTGGTGCGGGATATTTGGTGGGGTCTGAAATGGCCGTCAGTATTTTTATTGGCGCTATCTTATCTTGGCTTATTGCCATGCCGATAGTTAGTCAGTTTTACCCACAGTTTTTACAGCAGCAGAGTGCTCATAAAGCAGCCATATTGCTGTGGAATAGTGAAATGCGCTACCTTGGTATCGGTGCTATGTTATTTGCCGGAGTCTGGACGTTTATCAAATTAATTAAGCCATTGTTAAAAAGTATCCGTGTTTCTTTGAGAGATTATAGGACTCATGTTCATCCTAGCGCACGTTTACGCACGGAGCATGATCTCTCGATGTTTTCGATTTTAGTCAGTGTTTTAAGTGTTTCAGTGGTGCTTTTTATTTTTTTTCATACCATTTTTCCTTTAGAAACGGTTGGGATAAAGGGTTTTTGGGGACACTCCTTTATTCTTGGCAGTGTGTTGTATGTTCTTATTATAGGATTTTTATTTTCAGTCATGACCGCCTATTTTTCTGGGATGGTGGGTGTGACAGCCAGTCCTGGCAGTTCGGTCGTCATTGCAGGGATGTTATTTGCAGCCTGGATTATATTAACGTTGATTCATCAAGTTTTAGGGTTACCCTTGACGGCTGAGCAAATTAAAGCAGCTGAGGCAATGACCATTATTGTAGGGTCTATTGTGACAGGCATTGCGGCGATTGCGAATGACAACACGCAAGATTTGAAAGTAGGGCACTTGATTGGCGCAACACCTTGGAAGCAGCAAGTCATGCTTCTTCTGGGGGTTGTTGTCTCGTCGTTAGTGATACCTCCGGTGATGCAATTGCTTTTTGATGTTTACGGTATCGCAGGAATTATGCCGCATGAGGGCATGGATCCCGCCCTTTCTTTGCCTGCGCCCACGGCAGCCTTGATGGCTGCAATTACTCAAGCTGTGTTTCATCACGCAATGCCTTGGGCCATGATGTTGGTTGGTGCTGCAATAATGATGATTTTGCTGATCATTGTCCGATTATGTCCTATCGAAAAATTGCGTCGATTATCCATCTTAGGTATTGCAATAGGGATGTACTTGCCTACGGAGTCGACATTTCCTTTATTTCTTGGTGGATTGATTGCCTTGTGTGTCCAGCGCCGGGGACATAAAAAAATGCTCAGGACAGATGATAATGAACGAAAACAAAAAGGCGTGCTGATTGCCTGTGGTTTGGTGGCTGGCTCAGCGTTAATGGATGTGTTGTTGGCGGTGCCTTTCTCAATGTTGCATTCACCTGATGCCTTATCGTTCGCGCCGGATGCTTGGTATCCTTATAGTGTGTTTTTAGGCGTTGTGTCGATAGGGTTTCTTGCTTTTTGGATTAATAAACGTGTTTGTTGTTAGATGAAGTTGTTAATTAACATCGAAAGTTGACTTTCCTGTCAGCGTGCAAAATTACCCCACCCCTGTGCTTTGTTGATCAATCAGGGGTTATCTTATGGGGTTCAATCTCGAGTAAAACGATGACGCCATCCAGCCGCTTTTAGGAAATTGAGCGCTTGATGTTAGATGCTTAAGTCCCATGACTTGGGTTCTAGTTTAATTTCTATTTGATGCAATACCAATTTGGTAGAATCCGTCTTTTGATCTTGTGTGTTTTGGATAGATTGATAGGGAGGAGTTGATTTTAATTTTTTAAATTCGCTCTTAAAGATATCAGGGGTATAATTAACAATTTCAAGTAACTTATCTAGGACGCTGATGGCATCGTCTTTTAATTGATTACCTTGCTTGAAAAAAGGGTCACTTTGTTTCACCCTAGCGATTTCGTTTGTCATCATCTGATAAATTTCTTGACCTATGTTTGTTATGACATTTTCCGTGACAACATTCATCAAGTCTAAGGTATTATCAGTTTTAACAGAAGCAGCTGCTGTAAGTGAGTTTTTAGTAGCCTGTTGAGATGCGACAATTTGTGTGTTGGCTAATTTCAACAAATCTCGAAAGCATGGTACAGGACTTAATTGACGGGCTTTGGCATAAGTGCGGCGTTCCAGATAGCTTGTAATCATGTCATCGGCGATTTGTTCATGGATTCCCTTGATTAATAAAATTTGCTTCATTTCGTCGTGATGGTATTCGGGTATGGTCATGGTCGTTATGCGGCGTTGTAATGCGGTACTGGCAATACGTCGTCCTGCCATGGTGGCAGGATTCTGTGTGCCAATGACCATAAATCCAAGGTTGTGAGGGGGTTCTCCCGTGTTAGGATTCTTACCCATTAATAGAGCATTTAAAAATTGTTCCATCATGGGTGAGCTGTTGATTTCATCAATGATGACAACAGACCCTTCATTAAATGCTTGAAGTAACAGTTCTTTTTTATCACTGAGGGTCATGCTAACTGGCATTCTATAAAAGGACTTGTCGACTGAAACTGATGTGCTTGAGAGGCGTTGCTCTTGAAAGCCTGCTTCGGTGAGCACGTTAATAATAAGCTCACTTTTACCAATGCCTGGTTCGCCCTCTAAAATAAGGCCACCAAGACCACCGTATTTTTGATCTGCATTCAGCGTGTTTTCGTTGGCTTTTCGCCACGCTAATAGTTGCAAGCGCTCGTGTAATGCGCGGACAATGGGTTGTCGTGATGATGTTAATGCAAACGAAGAACTGATGAGACTGCGAAGTTTTGTGCTTGGCTCGATGGATTTGAATTGCTCATTAAATTGCTGCAATAACTGTTGATGTTGAAGTGGAATGAGCGATTGACCTATCTCATAAACGGCTTGTTTGACATGGCTGGTTAATGGCACGCTTGGGGTGTTTTTATAGTTACTCACGGCGATAAGCGCCATCATTTGCAGTTCGCGCGGCGAAATAAGAATTTCAGTGCTTGAACCTTGGCAAATTAAGGCGTAAGCCTCGAGAATGAGTTGGCTGATGGTGCCAAGTTCCTCATCATCGAGAGCTGATCCAGCGATAATGGGTTTAATTATTTTTTCATGAATGACGGCTTTGGATAAAGGCTCAAATAAGACTGTTGATACCCGACGTTCAAAAAAGGGTGCTAATTGACGATCATCGCCATAACTTAAAGGATTGCCTGCGAACACAACTTTATGATGTTCAGTTAAAGGATAAAATTTTCCTTCGATTAAGATTCCTGGATGTTGATTAAATAAACCTTCGAATTCGCTCCATTGCCGTGGGCTTAAATTAGCCTCATCTAAAAAAAGAACCTTGATTTTTGCGGATGAATCCATCGCCCAAGCTTGCACTTGGTTTTCGCCTGAAAACAATTGGTAGTTGGAGCCTTCGGAGCATAATTCGCGTTCAACAAAGGTTGTTTTGCCAATGCCGGAAAGGCCTGATAAAAATACACAAGGTCGATGATTTAATACCTGAATGACAGCTTTTTTTCGATGTTCGGTAAATTCTTGGCTTTGTTGAGCGCTTGATACCAAATCCAAAGGCTCTTCGGTGACAACAACTCCCTTTTGTGGTAAATCACGCAGCCCTTGCCAGGGTTCCGTACATGCGGTTTGTTGATCTTTTTGCAACTGCAAAAATGCGGCACGTGTTTGCAGTTGGCTCAGTGGTTCTTGATCTATAAACTCGTTCAGTTGTTCGGTTACGTCGGATGATGCTTTGATTTGCGCTATTTTTTCGTCACGAGTCACTTTGTGATCGATACGGTTGGCTATAAATGAGAAAGCGTCTGCGTTATCGCAGATGATCATCACTTGGCCTTGGGGTGGTTGCTGAGTTGATTTTTTAAGTAAAAAAAGCGCTAAGCCATCAATTAAAGCCTGTGAAAAATGACCTTTAAGAATCAGTGGTTGTCGTGTTTTTTGTGTTTCTAATAAAATACCTTCATGTTGAGTAAACTTAAAATGAGGCGTCGTTGTTTTGTCTTGCAATTCGCCTTTAATGTGAAGCAATAAATCACTGACTTGGCATTCTGAGACATCAATAACGCGCCAGGCGTTGCTTGATTCAAGCATGGCAACCGTGGTGTCCGTATCGGTGCTTTCGATGATGGTCAGTGCTTGCGTTGGTTCGGCCCTATCCCATAAAGATAAGGTCGGAAGTTTCTTGTTTTGAAAAGCGAAAATTTCAGGCAATTCTACTCCAGGTGCGCAATGCACCCGCAGTAGGATGTCGCGTTTTGAACATTCGTTTAAGAGACGGGCCCAGGGATCTTCACCGAGTGTTGAGGTGACATTGACAGTGAGTGACTTATCTTTGGCGTGGTCAAGGTATCCTTGCGCCGGTTGCAGCGATTGCGAGGTGTCATCAACTTGGTATTGACCAAAAAAGTGATCCAAGGTGCCTTGATTAAGGACCAGGGCTTCTTTTGCAGGTGATAGCTGCGCTTCAATGGTTTGAACGGCGTCTTTTAAAGCATTCCAATCATCGCCATTAGAGCGAACGATAGGGTGTGCTTTAGGAATTTGAATTAATCGGTTGGCATGATAAATTCCTTCTTGGCGAATTTTATTCCAAAAAAGAACAAATTTCTCATCATCCCAAAGTCCATTTTGAATTTCGATGGGTTTGTTTGCAAGTATAGCTTGTTGCAATTCGCCGGCCTGATAGGTGAGTGATTGGCCATGGATTACCCAATGACCTAATAAACGGGATTTCCAATCCGGAGCATGATAAAGGTTAATGACGGTGTTTTTTGAGGTCTCCATGGAATCTCGAAGACGTATGTCGTGTCGAATATCGCTAGATATCTCCCGGGCATGAGGAGTTCCCTCACGTCCTTCGGGATGACGTGAATTGTCTTCGATGTGTTTTTGATCGGGGCTGGGCGACTCAATGATGGGTGGTAAATCTACTGATTGTTCAAGTTCTTCGCTTCTGAACGGACATTGATCGAAAACATCAAAACGAGACTTGAAATCAGCGCCGTTGTAATAATCGCTGGAGGCTGTGTTGGTTAAACCGATTAACACCGTATCAGTCGGTAAATCCGTGCCATCGGCCTGAGGTTTGGCATCAATTAAACTATTGAATCGCACGATGTCGTCAGGTTTGAAGCGTTCATAATTGACGATTAACACCGGACCTGCTTGGGTATGTTGATGTTTTGTTAGAAAATCATGTAACGGGCCGCCAGGTCCTGTTTGTAAATGGCCTTGGTTAGGATTAGTAGGATTGGTTTGAATAAACGATGCTGAGCAGGTTAAATCATCGGGGCTGTCGATATAAAAAACGGGTCGGCTGGTGTGTTTGCAATAGTCATGGAGTACCGCAGTAAAATGATGAAGTTGGGCTGTTGATTGACACTCAATCAGTTGATTTTGCGTTTTTTCTCCAAAACAATTGACCGGACTAACGTGCTGTTGACAGTAGTGATGTATTGACACAGGAGCCGATTGTTTGGGGTTCCATGTGTTCAGTGATTGTTTGTAGACAGCTTGTTGTTGACGCAACATATCAAGCAAAAATTCGCGCAGCGGTGTATTCGCGGAATCGTTTGATAGGCATATTGGAATAACGTTAGCAGCAGTGTCATGTTTTTGATAGGCTGGGACATCAGCAGCACTTTGTTTTAGTTGTGCTTGAGCATCAGAACACAATCTGTGAAATTGGGTGAGCAGGTTGATAGTTAGAGTTTGAATTTCTTTATGTCGGGATTGAAGACCCAGCATCCACGCAGGAATAGCTTTTGTCGATCTTAATAAGAGGCCTTCAAGGGCATGTGCTTCAAACTGAAAATCAACGGGTATTTGCTGCGCTAATTTCATAGCATTGTTACATTTTGTTAATATAAATAATCCACCATGAGCAATGAACTGATTAATCGACTGAGACTCTCTTAGAGCCGGCGTGGGTATTTCGTTTTTAAGATGACAGACTAAGATAAGCTTTCCTATTGAAAAAACCACCTGCTTATGTAAGTCATCAAGGCTATGAAAAATCATCACTTCGGCATTGTTAGGATCATAATATTGGTATGTTTCACCTTCTTTTTGAACACAAACACTGTGCCATGGATTCGTTAAAATGAATGAAGGCTGCTGATTAAACGTCAATACGGTTAGATTTTCGCCGATAAAATGGTATTGGGAGCCACTTTGATTGAGTTGATGTTCTATAACCATTACCAATAAATGGTCAAAAAAAAGTTTTAATTCGTCAGAAATAGCATTAGGGTCACCATTCCATTGGCGAAGATGAGTCGTAAATTCATGCCATTGTTTTAAATCGGGATTATTGACCGTAAGCTCTTGAAAAAAATACGACAAAGCATGACACATCCCATCTTGAATTTTAGCTGCTAGCTCAGGACGTTTTTTTAGGGTAATGAGGTATTGTGAAAATTTTTCAATCACCATTTTTTGATTACGAATGTTTTTGGTGCCGGTGTATTTAAAGGGTTTATTTTCTGGCGATGGTTTAAAGTTCTTCATGTCTTGAGGATTATGGGGTTGAGGGCTATGAATTTTTTCATCTAAACCATGTGGTGAAGGTTCTGTGACCTTTGATTTTAAATATTGCCTTAACTCTTCTGCATAAGTGGTGTTAAGGCTGGGGATCTTATTTAGAATGTAGAGGATGTCATTTTTTGTGAAATGTGATTTAGGGTAAGAAATATTGGTTAATCTTTTTAATGATTCTGGCATTAAATTTTCAAAAGCACCTTTGATAGAGCAATTGAGTAAATCAATTGTTTTAAGATTGGGAGCGGCTTTTAATAAGGCGGTTACATCTGCGGCAGTGATGTCAGTGTAAGAGAGATTAATTTCTTCGAGTTCTTCCAAGTGTTGTTCATGAAGATTCTTAAAAAGTTCTTTAATAGGATTGCATTCAGATAAATTAATTGTTTTAAGATTGGGAGCGGCTTTTAATAAGGCGGTTACATCTGCGGCAGTG
>JAOAUB010000089.1:2015-2200 GCA_030157805.1 Legionellaceae bacterium | reverse complement strand
TTGTTTTAAGATTGGGAGCGGCTTTTAATAAGGCGGTTACATCTGCGGCAGTGATATCAGTGCAAGAGAGATTAATTTCTTCGAGTTCTTCGAAGTGTTGTTCATGAATATTCTTAAAAAGCTCTTTAATAGGTGCGCATTTAGATAAATTAATTTTTTTAAGATTGGGAGCGGCTTTTAATAAA
>JAOAUB010000089.1:0-1915 GCA_030157805.1 Legionellaceae bacterium | reverse complement strand
GCGGTGATATCTGCGGCAGTGAGATCAGTCTCTGTGAGATTAATTTCTTCGAGTTTTTCCAAGAGTTGTTCATGAGGGTCTTTAAAAAATCCTTTAATATTTTTGCATTTAGATAAATTAATTTTTTTAAGATTGGGAGCGGCTTGTAATAAAGCGGTGATATCTGCGGCAGTGAGATCAGTCTCTGTGAGATTAATTTCTTCGAGTTCTTCCAAGTGTTGTTCATGAAGATTCTTAAAAAGTTCTTTAATAGGATTGCATTCAGATAAATTAATTGTTTTAAGATTGGGAGCGGCTTTTAATAAAGCGGTGATATCTGCGGCAGTGAGGTTAGTGCCTGTTAGATTAACTTCTTCGAGTTTTTCCAAGCTGTTTTTATTAAAGGTAATCAAGCATTTTGAAATATTTGCGCAGTAAGTTAGATCAATTTTTTTAAGATTAGGCGTGGCTTTTAATAAAGCGGTGATATTTGCGGCAGTGGGGTCAGTACCAAAGAGATTAATTTCTTCGAGTTTGTCCAAGTGTTGTTCATGAAGATCTCTAACAAGCGCTTTAATATGGTTGCATTCAGATAAATAAATTTTTTTAAGATTAGGCGCAATTTTTAATAAAGCGGTAATATCTTCGGCAATGAGGTCAGTGCAATAGAGATTAATTTCTTCGAGTTTTTCCAAGCTGTTTTTATTAAGGGTAATCAAGCATGTTGCAATATTTTCGCAGTAGTTTAGCTCAATTTTTTTAAGATTAGGCGTAGCTTTTAATAAAGCGGTGATATCTGCGGCAGTGGGGTCAGTACCAAAGAGATTAATTTCTTCGATTTTGTCCAAGTGTTGTTCATGAAGATCTCTAAAAAGCGCTTTAATATGTTTGCATTCAGATAAATTAATTTTTTTAAGATTGGGCATTAGCATCAAAGTTTTGTGTAAATTAAAATTGGTGCATAAAGGATCTACCGTGATGCTTTGTATCATGAGCAATTCCGCGATCGTTAATTGATCGTCAAACAGTTTAAAACCGGGTGGATGATTTTGAGAGGAGGTGGTGCTTAAATCACTTTGTGATTCAAGCCAACTCCATAATTCGGTGGTGATGATTAGGTGTTGATAGTGCGTTTTAACATGAGGATAAAAATCTTTAACGTCTTGTGAAAAATAAGTTTTTTCTGTGAGACTCTCATCGAAAATTATCTTTGATAAAGGAGGTTTTGATTTTTTTATGTTTTGAAGAATGGTTTTTTGATGACGAGGCGAATTGTTCGTATAATGACTTTCGTACAGAGTGCGCTCAATATCAAAACGGTCTTGATGTAAACATTCCACTAAATAATCATCAAGCAGCAGAAGCTGATCACGACTGATATTTTGAGTTGTTGCAACACGGTAAATATCTTCTGAGTTAGTTGGTGTAATTAATGTTAAAGCCCCTGTTTTTAGTAATGCAGGAAGGCTTTTTTTGCTGATAGGCTCTAATTTTCCAGATATATAACAATACAGAGAAAAACCTTGGTCTAGAAGTTGAGTGAACAAATCGCTCATCGCTATTTTTTTATCTTCCGACCAAAAACGCGCCGTCCAGTCAGACAAAATTAATTTTTTTTGTTTTAATTCACGAGGTAAAACCGGTTGAATCCAATACGATTTTCCTTGTAAGAAGTTATCGACATGAAGTGTCCCGCTCGGAGTGTCTGTGCAGTGTTCACTCGTTTTTGCCTCTTGAAAATAAAAATCGATGGATAATTTCATTATATTACCTTTGTAACCTATGACATATCGATAATTAATTATAGCATTGTTTTTTTTATGGTCAGGTCAAATTAAAAAATGTTCGGTTTTATACAAAGGGTCATTCGCAAAAAACGCTGATAGAATTGGTGACATCGTGAAAGTGCATCATCATTGGCCATTTAATACTTAGC
>JAOAUB010000088.1 GCA_030157805.1 Legionellaceae bacterium | reverse complement strand
TATATCCAAATTAGGTTATTCAAATTTCTAGATTATTTGCTGCGAAATGTGAGGTGCTGCTTTTTTTTGTTTTTTTAAGCTTGCTTTGTTTACACGGTAATACGCCATTGGTGCGTAATGGTTTTATCCTCGTGTTCCTTTTATTGTTGCTATTTAGTACGGGATGGCTGCCCAAAATCTTATCCTATACGCTTGAGAAGCAATATCCGGTCGTTACACAAGTTGACTCACATATGCATTGGATTGTGGTATTTAGTGGCGGGAAGTTTGAATCGCAAAATACGCCACCAAACTCGTTGTTAAATTCGGTGAGTTTGGATCGCTTGGTTGAAGGTGTTCGATTATATACGCTACTTCCTCAGGCTAGATTGTTATTGTCGGGTGGTGGTGAAAATGTAAAAATAGCAGAAGCAACTCGCTTAGCACAGGTCGTGGCTTGGTTTGATATTCCTAAAACGAGCATAGTTTTGGAAACAAGGTCAGTTAATACGGCAGATGAGGCCCGAGCTATTAAACCGATTGTGAAAGAGGAACCATTTTATCTTGTCACCTCCGCCATTCACATGCCAAGGGCTATGGCGCTTTGTCGAGCTCAAGGCTTGCACCCCATAGCAGCCCCAACTGATTTTACTTTTCATTGGAAGCAGGGTTGGGAAAGGACAATTTTACCTAACCCCTATAATCTATATTATCTGAGTATTGCCATGCATGAAGTGCTCGGGTATGTTGTGGCTTTGGTTCAGCGTTTTATTTAGTATGTTTTCTATGCACGTCATCCTTCGCAAGCACGTCATAACTAATAGGGTCGCTATAGTGTCAGCGTTGTCATCTTATCATTGCCATTAAACAGTAGAAAATCTACAGGTATAAAATAACACTTGCTGTGTAAATATAAGGGTATATTTTATCTGCAAAAAAAATTAGGCAAGGACAATATTGAAGAAACGAATCCGAACGGTTATATTCCAAGTCAACGTCGCAGATTAACTTGCTGTTGAGAGTTCGCATTAAGTGAGGGAGCGATTAAGAGATCTCTAAAGAAGAGGGAAAGGTTTACCAGCCAACGGCTAATTACAATGGGAAATGGATGTGTCCAATCTAAAGTTGTTCTTGACGAAATTACATAAAAAATCACCAGTATTGTTGTTTGATATCACGGCCATTCCCATGGCTTGGTATGGCGCGTATTGGTTGCGATATAACTTACAGCCTTTTAAAATGCACACGTCTTTCATGGCATTAATGACGGTCATTGCGATTCAAGTGGCGTGTTACTATCATTTCAAAGTGTATCGCGGTTTGTGGCGTTTTTCTTCGATGAATGATGTTATTCGCATCATTAAATCAGTGACCTTCACTATTATTTTGATTCTTCCTGTTTTATATCAAACTTCTTTGCTACATGCTATTCCACGCTCGATTATCCCTTTGTATGCCATGTTGTTAGTGGCTGCTTTATGTGGAGCTCGTTTTGTCAGGAGATTTCGTCATGAGCGTCACGTGCAGCCCGAGCGTTTAACAGAGGCAAAACGAGTGTTGGTTATTGGTGCGGGCCATGCCGGTGAAAGTTTAATTCGTGATTTAAAAAGAACTAATAATTTCTGGCCCATCGGTTTTATCGATGATGATCCTGCACGGCGTAGTCTCGAGATTCATGGCGTTGCAGTGCTGGGAGCAATACATCAATTACCTGAAATTGTGATGACGCATAAAATTGATTTGATTTTTATTGCGATTCCTTCGGCAAACTCTGCAGAAATGCGTCGCATTGTGGGGTATTGTGAGGCGTCTCGGGTTCTATTTCGAACTTTGCCTGCTCTGGCTGTGTTAGCTTCAGGAAAAGTGGAAGTGAATGCGTTGCGGGATGTCAATCTTGAAGATTTGTTGGGGCGTGATCAAGTGCATTTGGACTGGGATAAAATCAGCCAATCAATTCAAGGCAAGCGTGTTGTAGTGACAGGTGGTGGCGGCTCAATTGGTTCGGAGTTATGCCGTCAAATTATGAGCTTGCAGCCACAAGAATTACTCATTATTGATCATTCAGAATATAACTTATATCAAATAGAAATTGAATTGCGGGAAAAGTATTCCAAAATCCCACTTAAAATAGGGTTATTGTCTGTTACTGATTACAACGGTATTGATGCCTGCTTTACTGAGTTTAAACCCAATCTTGTTTTTCATGCCGCAGCTTATAAACATGTTCCAATGTTAGAGGGACAGGCTCGAATTGCTGTCATGAATAATGTGATGGGCACGAAAATTATTGCAGAAGCCAGCGCACATGTTCAGGCTGAAAAATTTATTCTTATTTCTACAGATAAAGCTGTTAATCCTACGAATGTGATGGGCGCCACCAAGCGTGTAGCAGAAATTTTTTGTCAAAACTTTAATGAACAGGTCAGTACGCAATTTATTACCGTGCGTTTTGGAAATGTGTTGGGCTCAGCGGGTAGTGTTGTTCCTTTGTTTCAAAAACAAATACAACGAGGAGGTCCTGTTACAGTAACTCATCCAGATATCAAACGTTATTTTATGATGATTCCTGAGGCCTGCCAGCTTATTTTGCAGGCGATGGTCAATGGGACCGGTAGCGAAATTTTTGTTCTTGATATGGGAGAGCCAGTTAGGATTGGTTATTTGGCAGAGCAAATGATTAAACTCGCAGGACGTGAGCCGGGTGAAGAGATCAAGATTCAATATACCGGCTTAAGACCTGGAGAAAAATTATTTGAAGAACTGTTTCATGAATCAGAGAAGCTCGTCCCCACTGAGCATGAAAAATTGCTCAAGGCGTGTTTTCGACGTTTTAACTGGCATGAATTGCTTGAAACATTTCATTTGCTGGACACTGCCTGCAGTGCCAATCAGGAAGAAGAGGTTTACATTTTATTAAAAAGCTTAGTTCCTGAATTTATTTCTTCAGCTTTTCCAGTAGAGCCTAAGTCTGAGGTTATGGTTGGTTAAAGTGCCTGTCTGTTAAACAAGGATAGTCGCTTGCGCGTGAAGATATTGGTTTTTTAAAACGCCGTAAGATCCCATTTCCCCCTTGCCCAGCATGGGGGAGATGGCTAGGGTGAGGAGGTAAAAAACCAGTATCTTCACGTTGAATGGGTATATATGTGAATCAAAAGTCGAATTGGGGGTAGCTTCTAAGAAGCATCGCTGCTGCAAGTCTTCCAAAAATGTGGGTTAGAAGACCGACAGTAGATCTGACAAGTCCGGCATTTTCAATACCAGTTTGCCGGTTGATCCAATCAAAGAGTGTTTCAATAGGTTGTCTCATGCGAGAAACAGCTTTAGAGAATGTGCGTTGTTCTGGTTCTAGTTTTTTCTGTCCCCGGGCTTTTGTAACTGGTGTAAATACCTTTAAGTCCTGAGTAAGTTCAATATGTTGAGCATCAGGCCTTTTATAGGCTTGATCGGCGAAAACCAAATTATCATGTAACATCGGTCGTATTTGGTCAAATAAAGGGCCGTCTTGTCTGGCAGCCCCTTCGAGCATCACAATCTCTAAATCAGGTAATGTTCCTTCGCGTCTTCGAGCAACGACATGCGCTTTAACTCCGTAGTAATACATTTTTTTGTTGAGTTATAACTCTTACTTGCCAACTCCGGGGCAACTTTAGCCGTATATGCATGATTATGTTGTGCCAGAATAATCGGAAACGAATCTATTAAATACACACCCTCATCATCATTAGGAACTTTGTCTGATTGTAAACTCTCAATGAGCAAACGAAATGCTTCGTGAAGTCGATTAATCCGATGAATAAATGCGGGGTATCTTGGTAGTGTTGGGAACCAAGAACTTAAATGGTCAATCACATACCGATGAATTGCCTTAACACATTTAAAACCTCTCATTATCCCGATGAGGTAAATAAGCATTGCCTCCTCATCTGTAAACGATTTACACCCACCATTAGTAAAACGTTGACAGTTTATCCATAAAGTTGATTCATATTCCTTGCAGATTCTTAAATACAATGTTATCAAATGATCATCCCAGTCCATACGTATTTTCCCTTTTTTGGTTCGCACCTAAAGAGTAATACTTATTTTGGACTGGGACCATCGACTTTCGACTTTTGATTCACATATATAGCCAATCTGGTATATTTTGTACAACACAAGTATTGCGACGTAATTTGTCGCAATATAACGACAGTGGGAATAGTAGTATGCTTTAAAAAAAATCATTAGAGTCGCTTATTTTAGTGTTGCTCGAGAGATACTGATACAATCAGTTTTCAAAAAATTGCAGAGGAAGCCGGATTATTAACCTCGGAATCTAAAAATCGCCGAGCCGTTCAACGACATATTGCTTTCTTAAGGTTCCGTCGAACTCTTGAAGTATATTTTAAAATCGGTACATCCTCGAGATCCTGTTGGATATAATCAGGATTTTTGTAACTCCCCAGCTACGTCATCCTGAGCGCGTCTTTTTGCGCGAAGGATC
>JAOAUB010000087.1 GCA_030157805.1 Legionellaceae bacterium | reverse complement strand
TATCGATCGATATGTTAAAGACCGTGCTACTGCAGGGAGATCCTTCGCGCAAAAAGACGCACTCAGGATGACGTAGCTGGGGAGTTACGATAAAATTAAGTAGCTCCTTTATTTCACAACTCAACATAAAGCCCACCGTCTTTTTCAACTACATTACGATTGTGTAGCGACAATTAAAATTGCGTTGTGGATAGTTGGCTTGATGTAACGGTCCACCACAATAAGCGCAAGGATTTTGACGGGCTTTATTCGCTAAATCATCATCGATAGTAACTAATACGACATGAAACTTGGTTGTTTTTAGTGAACTGTGGTACATTTTAGATCTCTTCGTTCTAGATCGAAAGAAGAGTACCCTTCATAAGATTTTAATCAAGCTTGATGAAGGGTTTTTTGTTTATCCATTCAATGAACGTGGCTGGAACTACAGGTAAATTCATCAGATATAGTGTTTAGGCTGAGTATTCTGAAATATTCTCGTCTGTTCTTTTTGGTAGGATGTCGTGGCTTTGCTGCGGATTTCGCGAATTTGGTAAGTCCCGACTGTTTGATCTGTGGGGAAGTTTCCTTTTGCTGCGGGTTTCGCGAATTTGGTAAATTTCGACTGTTGTTTTATCTGAGAGACATTCTCTCCAGGGATCGCGTGGGCTGTTATGTCTTGTGAGTCGCTGTGATTTGCTAAAGACGGATCTTTTGATTCAGACGGAAGGTCGTCGACAAGATCACCTTTTGGTCTGTGAAGGTTGGGAGGGTTAATTGTTTTGTTGGTGTTGAGTCGAGTAGATTCACTAAAAAAAGAACTCGCGCTAGAGGCGTTCATCGCTTCACCGTGTTGTATTGTATTTGTTAATGATGCAGAGCGGGTTAATTTTCTCTGAGGATGATGAAAAAAATAGCCTGATGAGGTATGTTTCAACAAACTTTTCGAAGATGTTAGAGAAGCCGAACCCTCAGCAGGCCTTGGTTTTCTTGCTTCATCAGAGATCTCGATAGTACCATGTCCTAATTGATAATTCAGTGAGCGAGGATGAGGTTCTTTTGAGCCGCTAATAAATAACACTCTTAAAAATGAAAGCGTCCCCATGAGTGATAAAGCTTCCTTATAAAGGGGGAAGGTGAAAGCTGTTAATCGATCGCTACGTAGATGTGGTGGTAATTTAACGAAATTAAATAGAAGCCCTAACAAAAAATCCCCACCTTTGATCCCAGCAAGAATAGCCCAGTATAGAGCTTTTTTTCCGACTAAAATAGTAAAAGGAATACGAAGTATATACATTAAGTGCATGTATAAATTATATGTTTCGCTATTTTTTATTTTGAGCCAAGCTGTTGGTGAGCCTCGATGAATCATTAATAATGGCTTTATCATGAGATTCCATGGGTATAAAAACATAGCTTCATTCCAAGAGCGAACGCGTTGTTGATAGAGATTGGGAGTATCACCAAAAAAAGTTTGCGGAACAGTTGTTTCAAAATAATGAATTTTGTCAAGTCTTAATTTAGCGCCACCGCTTTCATTTTGTAAGACTTGCATGATACGGCCCATTTCAACATCCTCACCTTTGAAGATAGTGTTATGTTTTTTAAGGATGTTAACAAGGAGCTTGATTTTCCAAAGAGAGGCTGCACCATGAGGACGAAATACAGCGCCGCTTTGGTCAAAAAAGAAATTTTCTAGATCAGTGATTTTATATTCTAAATCCTGCCAGCGAGATAGCAATGGTACTTTTTTATAAGGACTCTTTCCTCGGATTGGATACACAATACCTTGTACGGATTCGTCTTTAAAAAATTCACGACGAACGGTAAAATTATCAGGAATCAGGGTGTCATCATCGCAAATAATAGCAATAGATAGATCTCGACGGTGTTTTTTGACAAAATCTGCTCCAACAGCGAGAGCTATGGTTTTATTGCCTATTTTGGGCAACCAGAAATAATTAATTTGAGAGTGTATTGCGTGCACGACCTGTTTTGTATTGTCAGAGGGAGTTTCGCTTCGACCATTATCCATGATAAAAATTTGATGAGGGGCTACGTGACGCAGCGCGGCTCGAATAGTTTTTCCTATAAACTCAGCCGATTGATGACAAGGGATGATGAGCGCTAAATCGGGATTAGGGCTTGGAGCAGACAATCTTCGTGATACTTGTAAGAGAGGTGGACTGTCGTTGCTAAGAAGAGTCGGATCAGCCGGATATGGATCCGTGAGAATCATTTGTAAAAGAAAATTAAGAGGCTCATAAGCATAGAGAACCACCATGGAGGGGATACTGTTTATTTCGGCCCATTGTTGAAGACCTGAAAAGAAATTATCAAAAATAGCGGCATAGGCAATTCCCGCTAAACTTCCCACGAGGATCATCAACCATATGATTCTACTCCATGTCATTGGATTAAGAATCGATCTGAAATCAATGAGACTAAAAAGAAATTGGTTATTAAATTGATTGGGGGCGCCATCTAATTTTTCCTCTTTATCATCAACCGTATTTTGAGACATATTGATGATGGTGTGATCCTGATGTTGAGCTTGATTTGGTTGAATGGTGTTAAGTTTTTTGATGTTGTCAGTGTGTTCTGTAAGAAGATTTTTAGTGATCTCTTCGAGATAATTATCATCGGTTGACATAACGCTGGATGGTCGTTGATAGACCTCTGCAAGTTCGGTCTCGGACAGTGTTATAAAAACGTCAAAAGTAATTTGATGTTCATTATAAAGCCATTTTGAGAGATGTTCTTCAAGTTCATCTCTCTTGATATTGAGGTGGTTTTCTAAATCAGTTAAGTTTTTAATTTTAAGGAGTTGGGCTCGGGCGTGAAACGATTCAAGATTTTTACGTTGAGGGGTGTTTCTTAAATAACAACGATCGTTTAAAGGTGGCATATAACATTCCTTTGTTAATTGCGTTTAAAACTTATCCATGTTATGTGTTATAAAAACACAATCATATTATATTAACATCTTAGATATTTATAGCTACACGTAAAGATAAGAAATGTTGATGATTCAAATCGTTGAATGTGGAACAACACAACCCTTAAAATAAGTTGTCTTCGGGGGCAATGCCATGGGATGACGTTGGGGTATTGGTTGATTCGTCTGCGGTAGGAATGTCTTGTTCACGAAAATATTCAATAACGGCATTATCTTGATTGGGGCGAGCCAGAGCGCCACTGTTAGGATCAATACGAACGGCAACTACATTTTCGGGTTGGATGGGTTGTTGTTCAGGTAATTTTTGTAAAGCAACCCTCATAAAATCAATCCACATGGGTAAGGCAAGGCTTGCACCATAACCATGTAAGGATTGAGGATTATCGTAGCCCATCCAGGCAGTGACCACCAGATTGGCATTAAAACCAGCAAACCACGCATCGACTTGCTCGTTGGTCGTCCCTGTTTTCCCCGCCAGATCAGGGCGATTGAGGACAGCTGCCGCATGGCCAGTCCCTTTTTGAATGACGCCTTGCAGTGCGGTATACATCAAGAAAGCGACATCGGACGAAATAACACGCGGCGCTATTGTTGCAGGATTGGTCGTTGCTTCGCAGTTGTTGCAGACCGAAACCGGTTTTGCTTGTAACAAGAGTTTGCCATCATTATCCGTGATGTGATCAATGAGATAAGGTTCAACTTTAAATCCGCCATTGGCAAACACAGCATAAGCGCGGGTTAAATCCATTGGGCTGACTGATAAGGAACCTAGTGCGAGGGACAAACCGCGCGGTAATTGAGTTTTATCGAAGCCAAAACGTGTTGCAAAGTCAATAGTGTAATCAAAACCGAGATCATCAAGAATTCGAATGGAAACGAGATTGAGTGAATGAACTAAGGCTTCTTTTAATCGTGTGGGTCCACTAAACGTTCGTTCGTTATTATGCGGTCGCCATACTGCCGGCTGGCTGGGATCATCAACAACAATAGGACCATTATTGATGCGTGTTGCTAGAGTATAACCTTTGTTGAGTGCAGCGGCGTAAAGAAATGGTTTAAAGCTTGATCCAGGTTGGCGTAATGATTGTGTGGCGCGGTTAAATTTGCTTTTTATAAAGTTAAATCCACCCACAAGGGCCTCGATGCCTCCGTTTTGAGGATTTAAGGCAATTAATGCCGCTTCAACATCAGGAATTTGGCTAAGAAACCATTGGCCATTTTGTTGAATAATGTAGATTACATCGCCGCTCCTGACAATTTGATTGGCGCGAGAGGGTGTTTTACCCGCGTGTCTTGCCCAAGATAGTCCTGGCCATAAAATAGTTATTGTGGCGTTATTAGATGTGGCCGCGGTGATTTCTCTTTCGCCAACGTTGATAACAAGCGCAGGTTCGAGAGGATAAATCGTGGGGTAGGATTTAAGTTGTTGT
The DNA here is from genome assembly GCA_030157805.1 of Legionellaceae bacterium. Lineage (GTDB taxonomy): Bacteria > Pseudomonadota > Gammaproteobacteria > Legionellales > Legionellaceae > JAOAUB01. The sequence continues at coordinate 21,508 of JAOAUB010000087.1, read as the reverse complement.
TGGATAGTCTCACGTGATGGATTGATGTTAGTGATATGTCCGCTTGGGCCTCGATAGCCTCGGCGACGATCAAAATTGATCAGGTGTTCGGCAACCACGTGATTGGCTGCAAGTTGTAAATTACTTTGGATGGTGGTGTAAACTTTGTAGCCTTTAGTGTACGCCTTTTTACCATAATGATCAAAAAGAGACTGACGAATCATTTCTGCTACGTAAGGCGCACTGACTTCAACTGGGGTTCCATGGTATTTTGCCGTGACGGGGCTGTTGATTGCTTCTTGATATTGCGCTTCAGTAATATGTTGTTCTTCTTTCATGCGCTCAAGAACATGATCGCGTCTTTTTTTAGCGGCTTTGGGGTTGGCAATGGGATTTTGAGTTGAAGGGGCCTGAGGAAGCCCGGCTATCATGGCGACTTCAGCTAGGTTTAATTGTTGAAGGGGCTTACCGTAATACACCTCAGCAGCGGCACCTACACCGTAAGCACGATTACCCAAATAAATTCGATTCAGATAAAGCTCGAGGATTTTTTCTTTATCTAATTCATGTTCAATTTTTATTGCTAATAAGATTTCATTAAATTTTCGTAAAAATGTTTTTTTTCGACTTAAAAAAAAGTTACGCGCGACTTGCATGGTGATCGTACTGCCGCCTTGCGATTTAGTGCCTGTGCGGATCATTCGGACGGTGGCTCGACCTAATCCAAAGATATCAACGCCAGAATGTTCAAAAAAACGCTGATCTTCCGTGGCGAGTAAACCATTGATTAAGGTTTTTGGGATTTGATTATAAGTGACTGGAATTCGTTTTTTTTCACCATACTCCTGAATTAATTGGCCATCATGGGTGTAAATCCGCAGCGGAACTTGCAGTTTAACTTTTTTTAAGGAGTTGACATCAGGCAACTGACTTTCGAGGTAAAGATAACCAATACTTGCGCCTACCATCAAGATAAAGAAGAAACTCAAGAGGGTCCATAATCCTTTACGCCAAAAATAGGCTGTTTTTTTCATAGTGATTGGAATAAGTCAATTAGGTTAGACACGGGATTCTGAGTCAGGCGAAAATTTAATAAATTAGAGATGAATTTTCTCACTGATACGCATTAAAAATATTTTCTAATAACGAAAAATTCTAGCATGGATTAGGGTCTGTTGACAATTGCTGTATGAACCTACGTGGCGCGGTTTGTTTGCGCCACTCAGAAAGTTGTTATAAAAGATAGAGTTATTGAAGATCGTCAAATGATAATCTAGGTTGGGGGTTGGGTTCAGTGTGTGATCGTTCTATTTGAATCTCAGGTAAAGTTAATTTAGTAAATTGGGTGCTAAAAAATCGATGTGCTGGTGGGAGTAACCCTACAACGCCGAGGTGGTTTTGGTGCAAAGGCGAGTAGATTCTAAGCGGGGCTTGGGGTGATTCAGTGCTTTTTTGCTTTTGAAAAAGCTCAATTTGTTGTTTTAGCAAATCGTTTTGTTGTCTTAATGAGGAACAGTAACACCCTTGTTGATGCTCAGCAATAGTCTGTTCATAGATAGCCTGGATGTCGTGTGCTGGGTATTCTGTCGGATTCATGACTAAGTAGTAATCAGGAAAATAGCGTTGCATCAATTCTCCAGTGAGGCAAAGAGTGGATCGAAGGATGCCTGCCTGAAAACCATAAGCAGAGATTGTTTTTTCTTTGTACTTGAATAGGACCTGACTGTTATGAGAAAGGGGGTGCAGTTGCTGAGTATAAATAATTAAGTGCGTCAAAGTGTCGTTGATAAGATCGATTTCTGAACTACTTAAAGCTTGTTCATGATCAAGCAAGGGTTTAATCGTTTGAATGATGTAAGTCAAGTACTCAAAGTAATTGACGCGGGATTCTTTTGTTTTTGCGATCGATGCAATTAACTGAGTAAACGCGGTATTAAGCTCATGAGGTTCCATTTTGAGAAATTCATCAATTGATCGCAGTTTTTGCGTGGGTTGCATGATACCGGTTTTGATATCATGGTAGCCAATAATCACTTTGATTAAACCGGCTATTAATACGTTTAATTTAGACATATAGACTCCTTTATTTCCCCAGTGACCATCATCATGTTGGTTGCTAGTGAATCAACGGGGTTTAGATGAACATTTTGTAGCATTACAAACACTTTCCTATGGCAATAGGGGCTAAGTCAATATTCATGAAGGATTTCTTTTTATGAAGTTTTACATTACTATATCCACGATTAGTGTACTTTTGTGGTTTAAGTTTTTAATAAAGGAAAAGAGAACCGTGTTTAATTTGTTGAAGTTGAAAAGAAAAAATGCCACGGTCGGTGTTGATATTCATCATTCGGGTGTTAATGTAATTCAAGTTTCTTTTCATCAAGGTTTGCCTTGCATTGATGGGTTTGCTAAAGAAGTTTTACCGTTGGGAGCTTTGGAAGAGGGCACGATCAAGAATAGTCAACTCGTTTCTGAGTGCATAAAGCGCGCGCTTGATAAAGGAAATATCCAAGCAAAAAAAGCGGTGATAGCTGTGCCTGATGCCGCTGTTATTACTAAATTTATTTCAGTCAATGCTGATTTCTCTCTGAAAGAAATTGAGGAGTTTATTGACATAGAATCGGATGATTTAGTTTCATATTCGCGAAATGACGTTCATATTGATTTTCAGGTAACAGGCTCTTCAGCGACCAATGCTGCAATGCAGGAGGTGCAAGTTTTTATATCAAGAGCGGAAAAGGTGAATGAACGTGTTTCTGTGGTAAATCAAGCGGGTCTTGACGTCAAAATTGTTGATATTGAATCTTATGCCATGCAGCGCTCAGCGCAATTGTTTGTCAAGGAGTTAGTTCTTGGTGGCGCTGCTGATGATCGATCCGGCGAACTTGTTGCGATGATTGATATAGGATGGCAGGAGATTCGTTTATTTATTTTTCTGGGTATGGACGTTATTTTTACGCGAGAGGAAGAGCTTGATCATGAGTCACCAATTGCAGCACCTGCGCCGTATTATTCAGGTGAGCAGGCTTATCATAGTTTAGTGCGAGGAGATGAGCTCAGTGGCCTCCAGACTTTAATGGAGGTCTTACTTTCACCCATTCAACGTTTGCTGCAGTTTTTCTTTTCAAGAAGTCAATATCAACGGATTGATGGAATCATTCTTGCGGGTGAGATGGCTCGGGTGCCAGGATTATGGTTGTTTTTGCAGAAAGAAATGGGCGTTGTGACACGAGTAGCTAATCCGCTTAGCTATCTTAAGGTGAGTCAAACTATTGATTATCAAGCAATGATAGACGCGTCGCCGTCCATGATGTTGGCTTGTGGTCTTGCGCTAAGGCAGTTTTAGTCCAATGGACTTTGAAATTAATCTTTTGCCATGGCGGGCGCTGAAGCGTCAACAAGAAAAAAAAGCATGGTTAATTTTAGGGTTGACTGTTGTTTTTGTTGGTTTTTTTGTGGTCTTTTTTAGTTATTATTATGTTGAGTCATTAATTAAGTTGCAAGAGCGTAAAAATAATCGTTTGCAAGAAAAACTGGTGATCTTTTCTCGGGAAATTCAAAAAATTGATCATCTGATCGTTAGGCAAAAAACACTTATTTCGCATATCCATCGTATGGAAAAATTACAAAAAAATCGTAGTTTAATAGTTCATTTTTTTGATGAACTAGCAAAAATAGTTCCCGATGATATTTATTTGACGTATGCGCAAGGTGTAGGCCAACAAATTAAAGTGGTTGGTGTCAGTGAGTCTAATCATGCTGTATCCGCAATGATGGGCAACATAGAGCGCAATGCCTTGTTTCATCAACTCCAATTAACAGAAATAAAAAAAATGAAGTTGCCTCTTTCTGGAGTGAGGCATGAGTTTAAATTAAGTTTTATGGTCAAAGAAAAAAAATGAATACACGGATTTGGGATGCTTTTGATGTTGGGAATATCAGCGAGTGGCCGGCGACAGTAAAATATTGGAGTGCTATTGTTTTTTTGTTTTTGTGGATTGGGTTGGGTTATTGGATGATGATTGAGTCGCGGGTCAAGCACTATGACAATCTGATTCAGCAGGAAAATTTTTTAAGAATACAATTTGAAAATAAGCAAGCGCGTGCTCGTCATTTACCGGCTTATCGTCAGCAATTATTCACCATGCAACATTACTTTGATAATTGTTGTAAACAATTGGTTACTCAAAATGAAATGCCTCGTGTTTTAGCAGATCTATCAAAACTAGGGATAGCCTGTGGGCTTAGTTTTGAGTTATTCGCACCTCAGCCTCAGATAGAACATGATGTTGATTTAGAGTTGCCCATTCATTTAATTGTTGTTGGTCATTATCATCAATTGGTCCAATTTTTAAGTCGTCTTGTTGAGATGAATAAGATGGTGATACCCCATGATTTTGAGATAAGCCCTTATCGTGTTGAATCAGATTCAGTTGACTTGCTCAAGGAAAAAAAACAGTTAAAAAATAAGTTGGGGTTGCTAATGATGAAACTGACTCTTGATGTGTATCAAGCTCGAGAGCGTTGCAGTAATCGTGTTAAGAGTAGCCTCAGAAAGGAGTTTTGAGTGAGGTATGCAAATCGCATGAATTTTTGGATTGTTTGCAGTGGTTTTTTTGCTTTTTTTTTGGTGGGATGTAATGAGTCCGCGGAGACAAAGTTAACTCATGATGCTCAGCAAATTAAAAGGCGTCCACCGGCATGGGTTGATGAGCCTGTATTGCCCGTATTGACTCCGTCGGTATTCATTGATCGGGATCATCATGAGCAACGTAGTCCTTTTAGTCCTGTTGTTCATGAAAAAAACAATGAGATTATAAGGTCGCAGCGTCGTGAATCTAAGCTATCGTTACAATCAAGTTTAATTCAGGTCAATTATGCAAAGGCTGATGGGATTGCGGCATTAATTAAAGATAAAAATAATTCTTTATTGTCGAAACGCGGAGGCTTAAGTGTGGATGCGCGAACAAACACGCTTTGGATTCATGATCAATCAAGCAGAATTAAACAAATTAAGGCTATCGTCAAAAAATTAGATATTCCGGTTCAGCAGGTGCAAATTGAAGCACGGATTGTGAATGTGACTAAAGAGGCGATTCTTGATTTGGGGCTTCGTTTTGGGGTTGCGAAGTCTGCCCAGCCAACGGGGCTTAAGTCATTGGGGCAGGGGGTTGTATCCATTGCTGAAAGACTTAATGTTGACTTTGGTGCTCCTGTACAAAGCCCGGCTTCCATCGGCATTGCTTTGGCAAAATTAGGAAATGGTTTATTATTAGATCTTGAGTTATCTGCTTTGGAAAGTGAAGACAAAGCAGAAATTATTGCGAATCCGCGTTTAGTGGCGACGAATCAACAGGCCGCTGTGATTGAATCAGGTGAAGAAATTCCTTACCAAGAAGCAACATTAAGTGGCGCAACGGCGGTCGCATTTAAAAAAGCAGTGTTGAGTTTGAAAGTGACTCCGCAAATTACACCTAATCGTTGCTTGTTGTTGAATCTTGAAATTAATCAAGATACTCCGTCGGGGCGGCTTGTGAATGGAGTACCTGCTATCAATACAAAATTCATTCATACTAATGTGTTAGTGAATAATGGGGAAACGTTAGTATTGGGCGGTATTTACAAGCAAGATAAAAATAATACGGTAAAACGAGTGCCTTTTTTGGGTCATTTACCGTTAATTGGTGCGTTATTTCGGAATCTTCATCGTAAAGTTAAAAATGAAGAGTTGCTCATTTTCATTACTCCGAGGATAATAACCAACAATTTATCGATTACCACGCATTGAAGGAGATGTTGGTGGGACACTAATCGATGGTTATACGGGGATACTAACATGTTCAATTTATTATTGATTGACAGTCCCTAAGTGATTTTTCTATAGGATCCTTAAGTTATTTAAAAATTGTTTACAATGAGGTAGTTGATTGAGTATGAGCATTGTTAAAGTTCGTAATATCTTTTTAATTGGACCCATGGGAGCAGGGAAAAGTACTATTGGCCGCGCCTTGGCTAAGGAACTAAAACTTGAGTTTTATGATTCTGATGAGGTCATTGAAGAGCGTGCAGGCGCTGATATTGCCTGGATTTTTGATATCGAAGGTGAAGATGGTTTTCGCCGGCGGGAACAAAAAGTGATAGAAGAGTTGACGCAAAAAACAAATATAGTTTTAGCCACTGGCGGTGGTGCGATCATGACTCCAGAAAATCGTAATGTTCTTGCAGGGCGGGGTACAGTCATTTATCTAAAAACATCGCTGCAGCAACAATACGAGCGGACTAAACGTGATACAAAGCGTCCTTTATTGCAAACGGATGATTTGGAAGGACGATTAGAGTCTTTGCGCGAAGAGCGTGAGCCTTTTTATGATGAATTGGCTGATGTTAGTTTTGAAACGGATAAATTAACCGTCAAGGCGGTTGCTAATAATATTATTAAGTATCTTTATGGAGAATTATAAGTTAGAGCATGAATTTAAGGTTGATACTTCCTTAAACTCTTATTCCGTGCTTATAGGGCAGTCATTGTTAACAAATCCAGCTTTATTGCGGGAGAGTGTGCAATCTTCACAAGTGATGATAGTGACGGATCAAACGGTAGCGCCGTTGTATCTGGAGGCGGTTTGTAAGGCTTTTTTTGATAAACAATGTGATGTGATTATTCTTGCTGGTGGGGAATTATCGAAGACCTATCACAGTGTTAATCAAATTTATGATGCCTTAATAGAAAAGAAACATCACCGAGATACAACTCTTGTTGCATTAGGGGGGGGCGTTATTGGTGATCTTACAGGATTTGCTGCGTCGACGTATCAACGTGGTGTTTCTTTTGTGCAAATGCCAACAACGTTGTTGGCACAGGTTGATGCTGCGGTGGGTGGAAAAACTGCCATTAATCATGAGAAAGCCAAAAATATGATAGGGGCTTTTTATCAGCCCAGCGCTGTTATTATGGATACAACGACGCTGAACACACTGTCTTTACGTGAGTTTCGGGCAGGCCTGGGTGAGGTTATTAAATATGCCATTTTGGAAGGTGGCAATTTTATTGCCTTGTTAGAAAACGCTTTCTTGAACGGCTTGTCAACGAATCAATCGCCTGATTTATCTGACATTATTGCTCATTGTTGCCAAGTTAAAATTAACTATGTTGAACACGATGAGCGCGATGAACATGGAAAACGAGCCTTATTGAACTTAGGGCATACTTTTGCTCATGCTTTAGAGACGTCAACTCATTATCAGCGCTGGTTGCATGGTGAGGCGGTTGCTATCGGTATTTCTTGCGCAGCGTTGTTGTCTTTTGAAATGCAGTGTTGTGATGAAAACACCGTGAAACAGATTAACAATTTGTTTTCTTTAGCACAATTGCCGACGAAAATCCCCAAGGAAATTAATTTGATCGAGTTATCTCGATTAATGTTCAATGATAAAAAAGTGATGAACAATCAAATGCGTTTGATATTGCTCAAAGGACTTGGTCAATGTTATATCGAAGAGCACGTCAATGAAGACAAGCTTATGAACATATTGCAGCGAGCTTGTGAAGGAGGGTAAGTGTCATGGCTAATCCGTTGATTCATTCTGAAGCGGAGATTACATCAGAACAGTTGGAAACTTATTTTAAACCCAATAGTTGGTTGGCTAAAATTAACTTTATTAATCATCTTGTTCTTTTTAACAATGTTTTAATGGTGGTTGTGGCTGAAAAAGGGGCCGGAAAAACAACCTTTAGGAAGTTGTTACGAAGTAATTTGGATGCTGATATTCAATCTATTACTATGGTTGCGACGCCTTCATTTTTGGAGGATGATTTTATTCGTCAAGTCGCTGATGCCGTTCATTTGCCTTTGAGTGTCGATAAACCGACACTATTGAATGATTTGTTTGATTTGGTTAATGAGCGTCAATCTCATGTGGTGGTGATTATTGATGATGCGCAGTATTTGGCTGAGGGGTTTTTGAAGGAATTATTAACTAACATTAAAAAACGGGAAAATAAAAATTTTTTGCATGTGTGTTTACTTTCAGATTTTTCATTAGTTCATTCTTTAAATGAGTTTCACCGTGTGGAATTTAAGGATTTCATTCATACGATTGAGCCTGGTTCGTTAAGTGAAATAGAAACAAAAACGTATATTCTTAGCCGCTTATCATCAAAAGATTCTGAAAAATCAGTCACGGATGAGCGTATGGATCAATTTTATCATCTCACGACCGGAAACATAGCTCGAATTAATTTGCATCTTGCTGATTTTTTCTCACCCATTGAGCCTAAGCGTTCGTACGTAGGTCGTTTGAGTTTTGCGGCCATTGTGTTATTAGCTGTTTTTATTAATTCGACCTATTGGTGGTATCAAGATAATCAGCAGATTCGATTCGAAGGCCAAGCGGCACGTGCTAAGTTATTGCAAGAGTTTGATGTTATGCATTCGTCAATTGAGCAAGTTAAGCCTCAAATGGAGCGAAAGCTAACGAGTCAAATTTTACCTTATCATGTTGCGGCTGTTCATTTGACCGTTCAACCGGCGCCTCTTAAGCGTGTTTTAATGGATGCGTTAGAACAAGAGGACTCCCTTCAGGATCATTTCGTTGTGATGGATAAAGTTGTGGTCATTCCTGATCTTAAAATAAATCAACGAGTCGCTGAGTTTCGTGATTTGTCGCCATCCGTATTAGTTCCCATTAGGGACGGTGAAAGATCTTTAGACATCCCTTAAACCGAATTTTTAAATTGAGGTGATGAATAAGGGGGCGTGTTTGTTAAACGTTGTCGCCAACGGAAGTAGCCCGTCAACGCCAGTCCTAAGTAAATGAGTACGAGCACGACATGAAATGGTAAGGATTTGATGTAATAAAGGTAGGCATAAATCGCATCAGTAATAAACCACAAAATCCATGTTGTTATTACTTTTCGGCACATGAGCCATTGTGCCATAAGACTAAGGCTTGTGGTTGCAGCATCTAGTGTGGCGACGGTGGTATGGGTGTAGGAGCTAAGAAACCCCCATAAAACGCAGTAGCTGATACTTAGGTAGCCCAATAGAGTGAGCCATTCTTGTTTTGATGAGATAGTTTTTATCTCAGAACTTTGGCTCAAATCAGATGCTTTCCAGCTAATCCAGCCGTAAAGAGCACTTGCAAAATACGCGAACTCCAAGGCCATGTCAGCGTATATTCCTTGCTGCCAGTAGAGCCAGCCATTGAGAAGCGTTGCGATGATTGTGATGAGCCAGGCGATGCGATTAACAGAGACAAAAAGAAGGGTTGCTGATAATGAGGTGGTTGCACCTAATAAATCCAGTATATTCATGACATCGATTAAAAAATTTGAGACGCTTAAGTGTATCATTGTATTGTTGTATGAAATGATGGGAAATTAAATTATTTTCTGCTAGGCTTTAAAACACTATGATGTCGTTATTGAGTTGATAGGGAGATAGTTATGTATAAGTGCATTTTATTTGCAACGGATTTTGATGATGTTGGATTTAAAGCGGCTACAAAAGCAAAAAAAATTGCAGATGAGAATCAGGCTGAATTATTTTTAGTTCATGTCGTTGAACCTATTCCTGCTTATGCCTATCCTGGATTTGCTGGATTTGCTGAAGTTGAAGTATCCATTCGTGATCAGGCGGAAAAAGAGTTATCAGCGCTTGCTAAAAAATTAGGTGTGGCAAGTTCGCATTGCTTGATTGAATTCGGTTCAACTAAAAATGAAATTTTACGTGTAGCTAAAGAAAAAAACGTGGATCTCATTGTGACCGGAAGTCACGGCAAACACGGTTTAGCGCTTTTATTGGGTTCAACAGCCAGTGCGATTATGCATCATGCCGAGAGTGATGTTTTAATTGTTCGCGCAGAAGTAGGGTAGTTCTTTATTCCATGATCCCATGACTCATTTTTGCGGGATCATGGAATAAAGTGAATATAGCCAACGAGTTATTCAAATTTTACTGCTTGATATTTTCAAACGCAGTGAGCCGACTATTCAATTCTTTGATTAGTTTTATGCAAAGAAGGTTTCATTCCTGAACACAATCTGCTATCATAATGGTCATTTTTTGTATTTATTAATCTTATTGACAGTTGGACTTCTATGAACCTTGAGTTACCTAATTTTTCAGAACTTAATTTATCCGATTTTTTATTGCGTGCCTTAACCGATATGCAATTTTCTAAACCAACCGATATTCAAGCTGCAGCAATTCCGTTAATGCTTGAAGGTCGCGATATGATTGCCCAGGCGCAAACAGGGACAGGAAAAACAGCGGCATTTGCTTTGCCTATTCTACAACGTATCGATCTGAGTACCTCTGCGACACAGGCCTTGATTTTAGCGCCAACACGCGAATTAGCGATTCAAACTGCAGAGCAGTTTATCGCATTAAGCGCTTGTCAACGTGGAATTAAAATTGCAGTACTGTGTGGCGGCCAAGATTATCGTCCTCAATTAAAGCAATTGCGTGACGGCGCACATATTATCGTTGGAACGCCAGGGCGTATTTTAGATCACATCGAGCGTGACTCGTTGAAACTTAATAATTTAGTGACGTTTGTCCTGGATGAAGCTGACGAAATGTTGCGTATGGGCTTTATTGACGATGTTGAAACAATTCTTGCTAAACTGCCAGACAGTAAGCAAATGGCCTTGTTTTCAGCAACCATGCCAACGCGTATTCGCCAAATTGCCAATAAATATTTAGACAATCCCGCTTCAGTGGCAATCCGCTCCGATACAGCGACAGTTAAGACCATATCACAACGTTATTTGTTTTCATCTCCTGCGCAAAAGCCAGCAACCTTGTTGCGTTTATTAGCAGCAGAAGATTATCAGGGCGTGATTGTTTTTGTTCGCACTAAAGTGAGCTGTGAAGAAGTTGCTGCGGTATTGCAAGAGCAAGGATATCGTGCAATGGCAATTCATGGTGATTTAAGCCAACCACTGCGTGAAAAGATTATTAGCCAATTTCGTCAAGGCGGTATAGATATCCTTGTGGCGACGGATGTGGCCGCACGTGGCTTGGACGTTGAGCGTGTGACCCATGTTATCAATTATGATATTCCACAAGATTGTGAAACTTACGTGCATCGTATTGGTCGTACCGGGCGAGCAGGCCGAGCGGGCGTTAGTTTATTGCTTGTTGCTCCGCGCGAATCGCGTTTATTGATGACTATCGAGCGACATACGCGTGAGCCTATCGAAAAAATTATTCCGCCTAGCGATGCCATCATCGATGCGGTAAGACAAAAGCGATTTGTTGCTTCGATTAATGAACGCATTGAGCATGAAAACTTACCTGCCTATCAACAAATCATCACCGATTTATTAGCTGAACACCCTGATATGTCCGCGGTGGACGTGGCAGCTGCGTTGGCTTTGTTGCATCATCAAGATAAGCCATGGAAAACGAATTTACCAAAAATATCGAGCCATGACGAATCGCGTGGGTCGTCTTTTTCTAGTGCTGGCGGTGGTCGCTCTAAAAATTGGCAAGATACGAAGCGTTCAGAAAAAGGAAAAAGCTTTCGTCATGATAATGCAAGTCAGGATATTTTCCGTAAGGACAATCCTCGTCAAAGTACTTTCCGTAATGACAGTTTTCGTCAAGACTCTTCGTCGCAAACGCTTTATCGTATTGAGGTCGGTCATAGCCATGGCGTGAAACCAGGTAATATTGTTGGTGCGATTGCTAATGAAGGTGGAATTGCGAGCCGTTTTATTACCGGATTAAAAATTCACGCTGAGCATTCTACGGTTTATTTGCCCCAGACGATGCCTAAAGAAGTGGTGAGTCATTTGCATAAGGCCCGTGTTTGTGGTCGACAGTTGAAATTGGCTTCATTGCCTTCTGGTGTTGCGGCACAGTAATCGCTTTTACAAGGACGTCATGAGACGAATTGTTGGACTAGTTCTTTTTTTATGGAGCGGTTTAATTTCAGCGGTATCATTAAAAAATATTGTCGTTTTCGGAGATAGTTTATCCGATAACGGCAATTTTTATGAGTATATGCAACATCAATTACCTTCTGCGCCGTCTTATTATGAAGGGCGTTTTAGCAATGGTCCGATATGGATCGATCATCTTCTTAGCTTTTATTTTCCAAAAACATCGACGCAGCATCTTCTTGATTATGCTTTTGGTGGGGCGGGGGTTTCCCTTGATCCGAATACCAAGATGTTGTTTACATTAAATCGTGAGATTGATAGTTATTTACTCTCCCATCAAAATCAAGCGAATTCGCAAAGTTTGTTTGTGGTGTGGATGGGGGCGAATAATTACTTAGAGTTGGACCATGAGCCTGCGCAAATGGTTGGCGAAGTTAATGACGGTATCAAGAACGGTTTACAACGTTTAGTTGACTCAGGCGCGAAGCATCTTTTGATATTAAATTTGCCCGATTTAGGTAAAACTCCTTATGCCAAATTAATTCATGCCGAAGAGTTGTTGACACGTTTGACGGTTGATCATAATCAACAGTTACGTCTTAATTTGAATCAATTACAACAACGTAATCCTAGCGTTCAATGGTTACATTTTGATGTGAATGCTATGCTTCATTCTTTTCTTAGCGAACCGCAACACTTTGGGTTTACTCATGTTGATAAAGCGTGTTATCAAAGCATGGCAGCTTTGCCAATATTAGCGCAGTATTCGAAGTATTCTTTGATTAAAATGGCCTTGAGCTTTAACGTTAATTCGAAGCAGGATTCTTGTGAAAGAAATCTGTTTTTTGATTTGATTCATCCGGCAAGTCGCACGCATGAGTTAATGGCTCTGCAAGTCCAGCAACTCTTAACTAAGGCTGGAATTGAGTTTCATTAGGGCCTATTTATAAGGACGTGTTTACAATTCGGCACCGTCAAGTTGTGAAAAATCGCTTGGCAGCCTCTTTGTTCTTGCGGGATTGTAGCAACACAACTTGACGGTGCCGCCTTTCGATAGGTGGTGGGGTGCATACTATTAGGTCAATACGCAACAGCGACGCTCTTACCACCCTTTGCTTACACGAATTTGTTCATAGGCTTTGGTAATTTGTTGCGTTTTGTTATTAGCTAATTTAATCATCGACTCCGGCAGGCCTTGGGCTATCAATTTATCAGGGTGATTACGGCTGATAAGCCGTCGATAGGCGCGTTTCACCTCTTGTTTGTTGGCGGTAGGGGAAACTTCAAGTACGGCGTAGGCATGAGCTAATGGCGAATAAGAGGTCGATTGCTGCTGTCGGTGTCCTGATGATTGATATTGCTGACGTTGTTGTTGGTGTTCTTTATGTTTTGAATGCGATGAATATTGGGATGAGCGATTGAACATCGACTCCCCAAATTGCTCGTAGAAACGATATTGTTTATAAAGCGGTGCAAACCCTAATTCTTCGAGAATTGCGTTGAGTGCTTTTATTTTTGTGTCCGTGAGGGGTTCAATGGATGCGGCTTGGTACTGAATATCAATAAATAACTTCATGAGATCATGGTTGTTATGGCAGGTTTGATAAAATTGATGGAGTGTTTTTTTCAGATTAAAGGTTGGTTGTTTACCGGCATTAAAATATTGTCGGGCGATTTCTCGTTGTTTGGCTGAGAGTCGCATGTCATGCATCATTTGTTTGGCAATGGCAATTTCTTGCTCTGAAATACGGCCATCTGCTTTGGCGACATGGCCCATGACAGCAAAGGTGCTCGTGAAAAAAACTTGTTGCACGTGCTGCCGTTTTTCGAGATGGTAGTGCCAATGTGGACGTGTGAAATGTTGATTTAAGCCGCGATCAAATAGATTGCCTATTAATATTCCAAAAAAAGCGCCTACGCCACGGGCAATTAAATAGCCAAAGAATGCTCCCAGTAGTTTTCCCCACCAATGGTTCTTTGTAAACAATTGACGTAGTGTCATTGCATGGATCCGTATTATAGGTTGTTGATGAATTAACTATTATATATCATCTGAGTATTGAATATACTCCTTGGTTTATTGAGATGATGTTTTGTCGTTATGTTTATACGTTAGTTTACACGCTTATTATCCCCTACGTGTTACTGCGTCTTTGGTGGAAGGGGCGTTTACTTCCTTCCTATCGAGCAAGGATATTAGAGCGTTTTAGTTTTGATAACACCATGGTATGTCCGGTTGATATTTGGGTTCATGCGGTTTCATTGGGCGAAGTGATTGCCGCTACACCTTTAATTGAGCACTATATTTCTAACAATAAAAAAGTGTTAGTGACGACGATGACGCCCACCGGATCAGGTCGAGTGACTCAGCAATTTGGTGATCGTGTCATACACCGTTATGTGCCCTATGAAGTTCCTTTTGCTTTGCGGCGATTTTTTAAAAGGTTTAAGCCACGGGTTGGCGTCATTATTGAAACTGAACTGTGGCCTAATTTAATTTGTTATGCGCGTAAAAATGGTGTTTCTTTATTATTAGTCAATGCCCGTCTTTCTCAACAATCATGTCATCGTTATTTTAAATTGTCATGGTTTTTCAAGCCGTTGCTGAATCAGTTTCATGGTATTTATACGCAAACAGAAGAGGATGCTGTGCGTTTTAGAACCTTAGGCGCAGAGCCTGCGCGCGTGCGGATGATAGGTAATATTAAGTTTGACTTAGAAATTAAACAAATTAATTTTGAGCCGTTTTTTGCGATAAAATCTTGTTGGGGTCCAAAACGTGTGATTGTTATTGCTGCAAGCACGCATGACAATGAAGAGCAACAGCTTTTAAATTGTTTACGATCCCTTCAAGAAAAAATTCCGCAACTACTTTTGCTGATAGCGCCTCGCCACCCTGAGCGTTTTGAGACAATCCATCAATTAGCTCGTGATAGGGGGTTTAATACGGGCCTGCGTTCGGAGGCATCTAGCCTTACTGAGCACAATGAAGTGGTTATTCTTGATAGTCTTGGTGAGTTGCTTGGCTTTTTTAAGATCAGTGATTATGCCTTTATGGGAGGAAGTTTGGTTCCTGTGGGTGGCCATAATATGCTTGAACCTATTGCAATGGGCATTCCAGTGCTGACGGGGCCTTCTGTGTATAATTTCAAGGTGATTTGTCAAAGCTTATTAGCGGTTGATGGCATTGTTCAGATTCATTCGACGGATGACTTGGTGAACAGTTTATCTTTATTGCATGACAACGAAGCATTAAAAATAACATTATGCGAGGCAGCGAGCCAAGTGCTTCGGGAAAATCAAGGCGCGTTGCAGCGGTACTTGAGCCTTACCGAAGATGCTTTGAATCAATAAGATGAAACTTGTGGTGATTAACTGGCGTGACGTTTTGTTTATGGTAACTTCCTTCCCATCATTCCTTGAAGGCTCGGGGTGATGGGGAGGAAGTTACGTTTTATGCTGTGTATGTACTGTTAATCCGCTAAATTTTGTTTTTCTTTGATTTCAGATAGCGTTTTGCAATCAATACATAATGTTGCGGTAGGACGAACTTCTAATCGTTTTAGACCAATTTCTATGCCGCACGCCTCACAATACCCAAAGTCATCACTTTGCAAACGCTCTAATGCATCTTCAATCTTTTTAATTAATTTACGTTCACGATCTCGGGTGCGTAACTCAAGATTGAACTCTTCTTCTTGAGTTGCCCGGTCAGAAGGATCGGCGTAATTTGCTGCTTCATCCTTCATGTGAGTGACTGTTTTATCGACCTCTTCCATTAAAGATTGTCGCCAAGACAACAATATTTTCTCAATGTGAGCTCGTTGTTGTTCATTCATGTATTCTTCGTTGAGGCTTTCCTCATAAGCTGGGATTGCCATAATACCTTTTGCGTCATGTTTCACAGTTTTTTCATTCTCTTTAGTTAGTTTGACTTCATGTCTAGACATTACGATGTCCCCTTTACAAACCAGTAAATTTGAAAGGCAGTAGTATGCTCAATTGCTATGAGCCCATTTTATACTCTTCGCTATTAGCCGAAAAGCGCGTTCCCGTGATAACGGGATAATTTGCTGTGACTATATATCAAAAATCACGGCATTCATCAACTGCTATTCGTAGTTACTTCAATTTTCATGCCGCCACTCACGCGATCATGCCCTTGTGAATCTTGCCAACAATGAATTTTGGTGTATCCATAGTGATGTAATAACGTATTCACAGCCTTTTTTTGTAAATAACCATGTTCCACTAATAATAGACCGTTTTTTTCAAGTCTCGCAAGACTTTGTTGAATGATTTTAGTTAATGCTGCTAATCCATCGTCAGCACTCATTAACGCGGTCTGGGGTTCGTAGCGAAGGTCGCCTTGGTGTAGATGAGGATCATGGCTTGCGATATAAGGAGGATTAGCTAAGATAGCATGAAATTTGTCTTGAGCGGGTATTGCTGTAAACCAATCCGAAAGAATAAATTGAACATGATTTAAATGCAAATCATGCGCATTCTCTTGAGCAACGTGCAGTGCTTTTGAGCTGTTGTCAACCGCGGTAATTTTCCAATCGGGTTTTTCATGAGCCAATGCAAGGGCAATGGCGCCGGAACCAGTGCCTAAATCCAGGATATGGGCTACTTTAACCGAGTGTAATAATTTTAAAGTTAATTCAACAATCAATTCCGTCTCAGGGCGTGGAATCAGGGTAGCCTCGGTGACTTTGAGCGGCAAAGACCAGAATTCACGCGTACCTATTAAGTAGGCAATGGGGGTCCCTTGATGACGTTTTTCAATTAACGCATGAAATTGCAGAAGCTCTGCTTCCGATAAAATTTGTTCCGGATAAGTGTATAAGTAGCTCCTTGTTTTATTGAGAACAAAACACAATAAAACCTCGCAATCTAATCGGTGTTGCTCTGGAGGTCCCAAGCGAGATATCGCGTGAGAAATGGCTTCCTTGACATTGGTCACAGCTGGCTTAATTCAGAAAGTAACTCGGCCTGATATTCAGTTTGAAGTGCTGTAATAACGGAGGACAAATTGCCTTCCATGATGTCACTTAATTGATACAGTGTTAGATTGATACGATGATCGGTTAGTCGGCCTTGTGGAAAATTATAGGTACGGATGCGCTCAGAACGATCGCCTGTACCCACTTGTAACTTTCGAGTTAATGCTTGTTCTGCTCGTTGTTTGCTTTGCTCGGCATCCAGCAGACGGGTTTTGAGTAGGGCCATTGCTTTCGCACGGTTTTTATGTTGAGAACGCTCATCTTGGCATTCAACAACAACGCCTGTTGGGATGTGGGTGATCCGTATGGCCGAATCTGTTTTATTCACATGTTGACCTCCTGCGCCAGAGGAACGGTAAGTATCGACACGTAAATCATCGGGACTTATCGCGATTTCGTCAATTTCGTCTACTTCCGGCATGATGGCCACGGTGCACGTTGAGGTATGCACACGACCTTGCGCTTCTGTCGCGGGGACGCGCTGAACACGATGAGTGCCTGATTCAAATTTTAATTGAGCATATACCGCTTGCCCGCTGATGTTCGCAATGATTTCTTTGTAGCCACCATGTTCACCATGATTGGCGCTGATCATGTCAAGCTGCCAACCGTGTGATTCGGCGTAGCGACTGTACATGCGAAATAAATCGCCCGCAAAAATGGACGCTTCATCCCCGCCCGCACCCGCGCGAATTTCGAGGAAAATATTGCGATTATCATCAGGGTCTTTGGGAATTAGGTGTAATTGTAACGCATTATCTAACTTCGTTAATTTGTCTTTCTCCGGCTCTATTTCTTCGTAGGCCATGGCCGCTAATTCTTTATCATCACCGTTGCTTAGTAATTGCAACGAATCAAGTGTTGCCTTGCATTCAGCGTATTCCTGATAACAATGAGCTACGGGTTCAAGTTGACCATATTCTTTTGAAAGAGTTCGAAATTGATTTTGATCAGAGATAATCTCGCTTTCGGATAATAAGCGACTCACTTCCTGAAAGCGTTCTATCATGTGTTCTAGTTTTAATTCAAGTGATTTCTTCATGAGCTAATTCGGCCTCAGGTGCTTTGTAAAGGTAGTTGATCAAGGTGAGAAGATTATCGTGACCATCTACAGCAGCTTGTCTTAAACCAACGGATGGCGCGTGGGTGAGTTTTTTCACCAAACGGTAACATAATTCTTCAAGGACTTGTTCTTGATTTGTGCCATCATTTAATTGGGACTTTGAGCGTTTTAGCTCTGTCTTGGCGAGATCGTACATCGTCTGGCGGTAATTACAAATCATTCTTTTGGCATTGATGCCTCGGTGCCAACGAGCATAATTATTTAATTCGCATTCAATCAGTTGCTCCGCTTCAATGGCTGCTTGTTGTCGTTGCCCTAAGTTATGGTTAATTTTGGTTTGTAAATCATCAATATTATAAAGCGTGACATTCGGTAGTTCAGCAACGTTGGCTTCGATATCGCGTGGAATAGCGAGATCAAGAAAAAACAAGGGTTTATTATTTCGTTGTTCTAACGATTGTTTGACGATATTTTGGGTAATAAAGGGCAGTGGACAAGTGGTTGCGGAAATAATGACATCTGCTTTTGGCAAATAGTGGGCAATGTCATTGATTGAGATGGCTATTCCATGAAATGGCGCGGCTAATTTGGCGGCATTATCCAGGGTTCGACTTGCTACTAAAAATTGGCAGACGCCTTGTTTATGAAGATAGCTAGCCACAAGAGAGGCAGTTTCTCCAGAACCAATTAAAAAAACGCATAATTCGCGAGGGTTAGTAAACGATTGTTTGACAAGTTGTGCGGCCGCATAAGCAATGGAGAGTGGGTTGGTACCAATGCCACTTGATGTTCGAATTCGTTTACTGGCTTGAAAGACATAATCAAAAATTTGGCGAAGGTTGGTTTTAATTGTTCCTAGGGCACATGCTTTTTGAAACGCCTCTTTCATCTGGCCTAATATTTGCGGCTCGCCTAACATCATGGAATCAAGCCCGCTTGCAACACGAAGGGTATGCCGAATGCCCTCATGTGCTTGATGAAGATAGCTATAGGGAGAGAGTGTTTGAGTGTTTAAACCATGCTCTTTAGCAAACCATGCCATTAATCGCTCAGGATCGGCCGTATCACAATAAAGCTCAGTACGGTTACACGTGGATAAGAGGGCTGCTTCGTTCGCCATGCCTCCGTCTAATAGTTGAGGTAACAGTAGATCGTGCCTATTGGATGACACAGCTATTTTTTCGCGCATTTCTAAAGGCGCAGTTTTATGATTCAGTCCGTAAGCAATAAATACCATATTTTTTTTATGCAGCATAAGGTTGCCTAAATTGTAAACCAAATGCCACTGATTTTTCTAGTTATGAGTCGATATACTTTAATTATTTGTCGAATTGACGTTGCTTGTCCGTATCTAACTTAGTCTTTGTGACATAAAAAAACTCAAGTTTTTGTCAATTATGCCGCAATCTAACAATATAGGTTGAAAATTTTTAAGAAAGGGGAGCGGTATGGACATCATTTTACATGGTAATCTTGATAATGATGAGACAGCGCAAGGTTTAACAAGCGTATTACGTATGCTTCATGAGCGCTATCATATTAATTCTTTTCGTGAAATTCATTTAGAGGTGACTTTAGTTGATGAGCAGGGTAATGATGTGGAGCTGGTTGATAATAAAACTAATGAGGTTTACCGTATTTTTGAAGTGCGTCAACAAAGTCAGGAATTAAGCACTCAGCGGCCTATTTCGCCTTCCATTCATTTAATTGTTGATAATACTCATCCCTATCGAGGAAAAACCTAATGTTGGCTTTAGTTGCGGTCTTACTGATGTTTAGCGTTGTGCTTGGTTTTCATGAATTAGGTCATGCGTTACTTGCTTATCGATTTGGGGTCAAAATAGAACGTATTGCTATTGGTTTTGGGAAGGTTTTTTGTCGAATAAAAGATAAGCGCGAAATTGAGTGGGCTGTGGGCATTTTTCCTGCGGGCGGTTACGTTCAGTTATTGAACACCCGTATCCAGGCGGTACCTAACGAACAGTATCCGTCTTGTTTTGATAAAAAACCGGCAGGAATACGGTGTTTAATTCTTTTAGCGGGCGGCTTTTTTAATGTTCTTGTGGCGTGGGTTGCTTTATTTATTGTCTTCAGTGTGGGTTATTCGCAATATCCTGCGATTGTTGATAAGGTGGCGTCGCAAAGTGTGGCTGCACGAGCAGGTCTTCATGCAGGGGATCGCATTGTTGCTCTTGACTTTAAGAGAGTTAACTCTTGGCAACAAGCCGGAAAAGGGTTGATCGCAAGCTTGGGTCATGAAAACGTCGCGTTGGACGTGATTAATGCCCATCAGCAAATTCGTAAGCTCACGATGAATTTGCACGGCCATCATTTTTCGAAACAATGCGGTTCGTTTTTTAATTGTTTAGGTATGAAGCCCAACCTGGATCCCAGCCATTTGCAATGGGTGTCCCCAAAACCCTGGTTGAGTGCGTTATGGGGGTCTTTGTTAGAGCTGGGGTCCTTGTGTTTTTTTTATTTGCTCATGATTAAACAATTGGTGACGGGTGTTCTGCCTATTTCCTTATTGTTGGGGCCTTTAGGATGGTTTACGGCGTCTATGACTTCTTTTATCCAAGGATTTTCAGCTTTTATGTTATTTTTAGCTACCTTAAATGTGGTGGTTGGTATTGTGAACTATCTGCCCATCCCCGGCCTGGATGGGGGATCGATTGTTTATGTTCTACTTGAAAAAATTCGTGGTAAGCCGCTTTCTATAGCGATGGAGATTTTGCTTTATCGTTTTGCGAGGATTGCTTTTTTTATGTTGGTGGTTCAGTTGATTTTGAATGATGTCGTGCGTTATTTTCAATATTGAACGCCCATACTATGACTTGCTTCCAGATCTGTCGGCTATAGGTTCTCCCGAGAACGCGTGAGATCGTCAGTTCTTACTTCATCTAGGCGGCTAATGGCCTTCCAATCGAAGCGCACGCCCTTGAGCCCCCCAGCCTCGAGAGCCACTGCAAAGGGCGCCCGCCTCCGCCGCGAACTACTGCAAAATTAATACCCAGCCCAGCAGTATCAGAAACAACCAATGGAAACAAAGCTTGTTCCTGGAAGGTATTATAATTATAAAAGGTTACGCTTCGGGGTAAGGTCTTTTCATTAAACCCAGGTCTGGGGTAAAACGATCGGTCCGGGCGGCAATCGTGGCTTCATCGATGCGCTCTATTTCATTGATGCGTGCCAACCTATACGCCTTCGTTTTATCACCCATGTGACGCTCTAGCATGCGGCACATGTGAGTATCTTTGGCCCAATACGCGTACTCATAAGCCGTACAATTGAAGGTTCGGCCGGAATAATCGGTGAATACACCAGAGGTTTTGAGCAAGACTTGTTTATTGCCAGATGATGCCGTTAATCAAGCGTAGGCCTCGTTTTGTTTTCCCTTTGCCACATCAGGTAAAAATTGACGCAATTGGAATGTCGTATGTGCGCGGTACGCTACTTTGGCGCGACCTACCTGTAGAATTTGAATTTTGGCATTCAATCTATCAACAATTTAATGTCGCTGTCGCGAAACTCTCCAAAGTGACAGCCTTATTTGAAAAATAATGTAAG
>JAOAUB010000086.1 GCA_030157805.1 Legionellaceae bacterium | reverse complement strand
TTAAAAAATTTCAATACAGAAAATTTGACCTCTGATTCAACCATGTTTTTTAGCAAAAAGCCAAGGTATAACGACAAAAAGAATCATTCCACCGACTAAAAATAATTCAAAAAAGAACACATTATGAATGGGAATTTGCGTTGGCGGCACAAAACCGATGGCCATGGCAACAAGACAACAGAACATACCGCTACCTGCAACCAGCCACATCATGTTATTCCCCCCAGGAATTTGGTAACTGCGCGGGCGATGAGGTTCGGTGTAGCGTAATTTAATGGCTGCCGCAAACATAAAGACATACACCAGCAAGGCCAATTGGGCGCTTAAATCACTAAGCATCCAATAAGCCGCATTGATAGAATCCGACAAAATAAAAACGACACTTAAGATTGAAAAAATAAGGCCTTGTGCGATCAAAATAGGCACAGGGGCGCCATGACGATTCACGCGTGAAAAAACCTTAGGCAAGGCGCCATCACGAGCAGAGACTAATAAACCTTTGGCTGGGCCTATGATCCAAGCTGAAACACCGCTTAAAGCGCCTAAGACGATCAATCCAACAAGCAGGGGGATCATCCATGGCAGGTCAAAGGCTTTAAAAAAGATACTGTAAGCATCAATAAGTCCAGAAACAACGCTGAGTTGGTCATAAGGCACCACAATGACAATCGCGAGCGCCCCTAAGACTAAGCTTAAAAAGATGATGAGCGTTGAATAAAACAGCGCCCTTGGATAATCTCGTTGTGCATTTTCGACGTCTTCAGCATGAACCGCCGACATTTCAAGACCAATCAGACCAAATAGAATCACGGGAAACAACGATAAATTGCCAATATCACGAACATCAGGAAGCCAAGCGGCATGGGGATTCGCGGCGATAGGGTGCCCCTTTAAAAGCCAAACAACCGCAAGCATAATAATGCCTAGCATCGGTACGAGTGTTCCGAGTAAGGCGCCAAGCGTGCTAATTAAACTTGAAACACGCATACCAAAACAATTTAATACGGTAAAAACCCAAAATAAACTTAAGGTGGTGGCGAGCAGATAGACCTTATTGATTGCGAGAGCTGGTGAAAACAGATAAGCCAGGGTTGTTGCAATAAAAACCATGATGACGGGGTACCAGACGACGTTGTAAATCCATTGCAGCCAAATGGTAATGAATCCTGCGCGGCAGCCAAAGGCTTCGCGGACCCAAACATACAGTCCACCCGTTTTAGGATAAGCCGTCGCAAGTTCAGCCGCCACAAATCCAATAGGAATAAAAAAAATAATAACAGCAGGAATATAATAAAAAAGTAACGAAAACCCAAGTTTTGCACTAATAGGCAATGTGCGTAGACTATCTACCGCAATGACATTAATCATGACGAGGGAAAAAACGGATAATACTTGCCGTGAATGCTTCATTGTCGACATGCCTATAATGAGGAATGAGTAAACACGCCTCACCCGATGCATTTTGACGAACGGGTGAAGCGTCAGGTGATTAAGCTAAATTTCGTAATACATACTGCAAGATCCCTTCATTGCGGTAGTATTCTAATTCATTCGCGGTATCAATGCGACAAATCACCTCAGCGTTCATCACCTCACCATTCTTCCTGGTGATGGTTAACGTAAGTTCTTGCCTTGGTTTTAATGAATCATTTAAAACTAAAGAAATAAGCTCATCGCCATTCAAATGCCAGGTTTTACGACTTTGGCCTTCTTTAAACTGCAAAGGCAAGACGCCCATGCCAATTAAATTAGAACGATGAATTCGTTCAAAACTTTCAGCAATGACGGCCTTGACACCCAACAAATGCGTTCCTTTAGCCGCCCAATCTCGCGATGATCCAGTACCGTACTCTTTACCCGCGACAACAATCAACGCTTGATTATCGGCGAGATAACGCATTGCCGCATCATAAATGGGCATTACTTCGCCCGTGGGAATGTAGCGGGTAATACCGCCTTCGATGCCGGGGGTCATTTCATTGCGGATGCGAATGTTAGCAAACGTACCGCGCATCATCACTTCATGATTTCCACGACGCGAACCGTAGGAATTAAAATCGATTTCGTGAACGCCCTTCGATTTTAAATAATGACCAGCAGGCGAGTTGGCTTTAATCGAGCCAGCAGGAGAAATATGATCGGTCGTGATGGAATCACCAAATAAAGCAAGAATATTCGCGTGATTGATCGATTGGATTGGCTCTGGATTTTTTGACAAATCATCAAAAAACGGTGGGTTTTGGATGTAGGTTGACTCCGTATTCCAGGTGTACGTATGACCACTTGCGATTTTAATCGCTTGCCAGTCGGCATCACCATCAAAGACTTCCGCGTATTCTTTACGAAACATGCTATCGGTGACTTTTGTGACTTCATGAGCAATTTCTTCATTGCTAGGCCAAATGTCTTTAAGATAAATGTCTTCGCCAGCTGCATTTTTTCCAAGAGGCTCGGTCGTTAAATCTAAGGTGGTTGTTCCTGCTAAAGCATAAGCGACCACAAGCGGAGGCGAAGCAAGCCAGTTTGCGCGAACCTGTGGATGAACACGACCTTCAAAATTACGATTGCCTGACAACACGGAGCAAACCACCACGTCATTGTCGGTAATGCTTGCGGCAATGGCATCAGGCAAAGGCCCTGAGTTACCAATACAAGTCGTACAGCCATAGCCCACCAAATTAAACCCCAGCTGATCAAGGTAAGTTTGCAGGCCCGCTTTGATTAAATAATCCGTCACCACTTTCGAGCCAGGCGCTAAGGATGATTTGACCCAAGGTTTACGGCTTAAGCCTTTTTCAATAGCTTTCTTGGCGACAAGGCCTGCCGCCATTAAGACACTTGGATTGGAGGTGTTGGTGCAGCTTGTGATGGCCGCAATAGCCACATGCCCGTGTTGAAGGTGATAGTCTTTACCTTTGACGGTGAATTGTTGATGGCTTTCTTTTTCTTTGCCTGCTTCTTTCAAAAAGTGAGCAAATTCGTGCGGTAAGGTTGTTAAATTGACTTTGTCTTGTGGACGTTTTGGACCGGCAAGTGAAGGCTCTACCGTGGTTAAATCAAGCGTAATTTCATCGGTAAAAACAGGATCCGGTGATTGTTCGTCATACCATAAGCCTTGAGCTTTAGCATAAGCTTCAACTAAAGCCAGGGTTTGTTCATCACGACCTGTGAGCTCCAGATAACGCACTGTTTCTTTATCGATAGGGAAAAATCCGCAGGTTGCTCCGTATTCAGGGGCCATATTTGAAATGGTGGCGCGATCGGCAAGGGTCAAATCAGCCAAGCCAGGACCATAAAATTCCACAAATTTACCTACAACGCCTTTTTTGCGCAGTATTTGAGTGACCGTTAAGACAAGATCGGTGGCGGTCATGCCTTCGCGAAGTCGACCAGATAATTTAAAGCCGATCACTTCAGGAATAAGCATGGAAACGGGCTGGCCAAGCATCGCGGCTTCAGCTTCAATGCCACCGACACCCCAACCTAAAACGCCTAGTGCATTGATCATGGTAGTGTGAGAGTCTGTGCCTACCAAAGTATCAGGATAAGCGTACAATTTACCGTCAATGTCATTAGTCCATACGGTTTTTGCCAAATATTCAAGATTCACTTGATGACAAATGCCCGTGCCTGGTGGCACAACACGAAAGTTAGCAAATGCTTTTTGTCCCCAACGCAAAAATTCATAACGCTCAATGTTACGCTTCATTTCAATTTTGGTATTGAGATCAAGCGCATTGTTTTCAGCAAAATAATCCACCATCACCGAATGGTCAATGACCAAATCCACGGGCGATAAAGGTGATATTTTATTGGGGTTGCCGCCCATTTTTTTCAAAGCGTCGCGCATCGCCGCTAAATCAACAATGGCAGGTACGCCGGTGAAATCTTGCATCAGCACGCGTGCGGGCCGATAAGCAATTTCATGTTCTGAGGTTTTGGTCGTAAGCCATGACGCTAAGGCCTGAATATCGTCTATGGTGACTGTTTTATCGTCTTCAAAGCGTAACAAATTTTCAAAGAGGACTTTGAGTGAGTAGGGTAGTCGATTGATGCCGTTAAAATGATTTTTTTCGGCTTCTTTAAGGCTAAAATAGCGGTAAACTTGACCATTGACGGTAAGTTCGCTTTCTGTTTTCAGGGTGTTTAAACTCGTGCTCATACAACGATTCCTTTATACATGACTATAAACCGCTAATAATATCTGAAAATAGAGGCTGCGGGAACGCATCATTGCTTGAGGAAGAAAAAAATCATCCCGTGAGAGCGTCACGGGATGAGGAGTGGAGATCTTACAAAAACGAGTTGTTAATTACAAAATCGTTCACAACGTGCGATAGCGCCGGTGTAGGGGTTATGAAAACAACGTTGCTGACATCCTATAGGCCCTGGTGCAGCACGCCAGCCACCCCAATAATAGCGACCATAATAAGCATTTGGATAGCGGGGTCCGTGCCACCATGCGAGCTGCGTTTGACCGCTTAACGGTGATAGGTTGGGCTCTGCCGCATGACTTAAATTGGTGTAGGATTGAACCAAGAATAAACTCATAAACAACAAGCTTGCTGATAGCAGCCCAAACAATCGTTGAGTACAGTTTCGATAGCAAGTGTCCATAATTTTTATCCTTAAAAAATAATAGTTGGCACTTGAAGTATAGACACTAGAAAATAAAATGATCAAAAAATAATAAAATTAATTGCCTGTCGCAGCCTAAAGCCGTTCCGACAGGCAGGTTGATATGGCCTACGATGTCTTTACCGTTTTAATGATGGCGACGTGTCTCGGAACTAAAAACCAATAGCGACCTTGATTTCTCATTTTTCCAGCAATCGTTTCCGCACGCTCTCCGGCACCCCAATACACATCCCCACGAACCATGCCACGAATTGCGCCGCCGGTATCTTGGGCGATCATGAGACGTCGCAACACCCGTTTATCTTGGTGTGTTTGATCGGGGTGTGTTGTGCTCAACCAAATTGGTGTACCCATCGGGACCCATTGCCTATCAACGGCGAGTGAGTAGCCGGAGGTTAGTCCAACGCCTTGCGCACCAAGGGCTATCTTATTTTCCAGTATTCGGAAAAAAACAAACGATTTGTTGCGATGAATGATTGATGCTGTTTTTTTAGGATGGGCTTCAAAATAAGCACGTATAGCCTGCATGGACGCGGTATCCCGTGTTAACACACCACGCTCAATTAAGACGCGAGCAACGGGAGTATAAGCCGCGCCATTGCCTGTGGCGTAGCCTAAAAAAAGTTTGTCGTTGTTAGGTAATTGAACAATCCCCGAGCCTTGTATTTCAAGATTGAGTCGGTCCATCATGCTTTTAGCCCAAACGATAACAGGGGCACGATTTTTAAGTGCGCCATGATCAATTTGAGCTCGAGTATAGTAAGGGATGAGTTGATTTGCTTTCAAACGACCAACAAGACGCTTATTAGCCCATTGCGAATCAAACTGACTTAAATCAACCGTAATTAAGTTATTTGGAACACCGTAAATGGGGACGTTGTATTCGCTTGTTTTAACTAGGCTGCCCTGTAACAAAGGCATGTAATAGCCGGTAAACAGCCCTTTAAGAGGATGTTTTGTGTTGTCGGTTTCTTCATAAAGTGTTGCTGGCAAAAACCATGTCTCAAAAAAATGTTTAGCTTGTTTGTTGTTTAATGATTTATCCGACATAGCGCTTGCAGCAAGGCATGCCGGGCGCCAATCTTTAACTTTCAACGGAAGCATCGTGCTGCCCGCATTATTTTCAGGGTTTTGACGCAATAAAGTACGACAAGACATTTGAAAAGCTAAAAAAGAATCTTTTTGGTCGGACGCTTTAAGCCACCCAGGAAGATTTTTGAAGCTATCACGATGCAAATGAATACGTTGCACGGATTTTATAGGTTGCGTTGGGCTTGGTTTTTTGGCTGATTGATACACGAACCAACCAACAAAACCACCCAAAATAAGAACGGAAATTAATAAAATAACACCCGTTTTTCGTTTCATCATCGTTGTATTACCCCTATTTGTCCGAGCAGTAATGATATATTCTGCTGTTTAAAAAGTCAAATTGATGTAAATTTGACTTTTTGTGTGGTTATTGACTGTAGTTACAGGTGTTGGGTTTTCCGCTTTCATCACAAAATGCGGTGCCATGCTCCGTGCAAAACGATTGTGTGGTTAGCGTGCATGGTTTATCCGGAATGCTATGAAAAATGGTCGCTAAACAGCTTGTTTGATTTTGAAAGATAAAGCGGCTATTACAGTTTGGTTTTTGTGTTAAAGGTGTGCAACTGAGTTCATCAAAATCAAGGCAGTAGGGTTGATAAGCCTCGGTTTTATGATGAGGAATGCAAACACAAAACTGATAGCCGTCTTCAGGACAACCGTCTTCATCAGGACCACAAAGCCAATAAGGTTCATCGGCTAGCGTCATGTTTGAAAACAATAGGATTGTTCCTGTAGCGATTAACAATAGGTAACGCTTTGTTTTAGAAAACATTATAATTCTTCCTTGTTTGCTTGGTTGGATAGGGTGCTTTTTTTGAAAAGCGATGCAGAATATCGAAATTAAAGTCAAAAGCCAATCAGATTTTATAATTTTTTAAATTGGCCCTGCAGCACATGGGTGAGGAGAATAACGAAGGCCGCACCTAAGAGATCCAGAGGATAGTGCCAACCCAGCAACACACAAGAAGCTAATAACATGCAATTTAAGGGCAAAAGAAAAGCAAAGAGCCATCGATAGCCGTGCGTGAGATAAAGACATCCCCACGCCCAAATGACATGAAATGAGGGGAGGGAAATCAGGCCGCCTGCGATGGTTGTTGGGGTAAGATGGTGGTGAATTTCATTGAATTTTATACCTGTAGCTCGTTGCTCTTCGATAAAAAACGGGCTGTAAAGATTGCTTGCTGGCGCCGTGGTTGGAAAAAAATAATACAGAACAAAGCCAATGAATGCCGTGCTCAATAGAAAGAAATAGTATGAACGAACCCTGTTTAAGTTGAGCGTTGCGATCATGAACAACGGTAAAAATGCCATTTGATATTCGAGGCTAGCATAAGCTATGCGTAATATATTTTTTAAGTAAGGCTCGCGAGCGGTCCATGCCATGAGTTGCGTCATATCAAGTTGAGCACTGGATTCAAGATAAATAATGACGTCGTCAACAGGTTTAAAGGGGGTATATTGCGAGGCATTGGTGATAAGCACGATGACGACCATGACAAGATAAAAAAAGAGGAGCTCGCGGACAACGATGAACGTCACATGCTTTGCGTTCCACTGAAGGTAAGTTCCTGTCAAAATCAGCGCCAACGTTAATCCGACAGACATGCTGTTGGGTGGAAAATAATTATTGCCAATATAATGTAAATAATAAAAATTAATAAAAAGAGCAACAACAGAGACACTCATGATCAACAATCCACTGATCATAATCGCTTTGTTTTGAACGTTCGTCGTTGCCATGCGATTGACTTTTTGTTTTGCCCGCGAAAAAATCACATGAATTAATTTTCGTAGAGAAAATAAGGTGAAAGGGGTAGCGTTAGTCACGTCGTAGCCTTGATTATTAAAATAATTTTTGTGGTGTTGAGAGAATATTATATACTTTCCGTCTTTAGTTCATAGTTTTTAGTGCATCAGATCCTGAGTGCGCTAGTCTACCGGAGAATCTCAATTGATGATAACAAGTGGCCCCGCTCTTTTGTCGGCAATGTGTGTTAGTGCGTATTGGCTGTCGGTTTTTGTGAAAGCGGTGATTATTACGCCTAAAATAGGGAAAACACCCAATATTGTTCCGAAAGAAATCGTAGGTTTTTTATCACGACTCGTGATGTTGCCGCTCGTTATTTTTTGGATTGCGCTTCCTTGGCATGCCTCTTTTTATGGTATGACAGCACCATTTCCGCAATTAGCTTGGTTGGGTGCGGTCATGAGTGTCATCGCTTTAACGTTGACAGTGTTTTGTTGGTATCACATGGGCACCTCTTGGCGAATAGGTATTGACCCTAAAGAAAAAAACAAATTGGTTACCGATGGTCCCTTTAAACACGTTCGACACCCTATTTATGCCTTATCCATGTTGTTAATATTGGGGTGTTTTTTGTCAATTCAAACAACAAGCATGTTTGTTATTCTTTGCATTCATTGGGTCATGTTTACTTTAGAGACTTATCGTGAAGAAAATTACCTCAATAAACTATATGGCGATACTTATTTAGCTTACGTTAAGAAAACTAATCGATTTTTACCGCCATTGTGTGGGAAAAGTTGCAGAGCAAGTCATGTCTAGCGACCCCATAGCGCTTAATCATTATCAGCAACTGATGCGGCGATTGAGTGAAAATTCGCCGTATAATGCTGTGCATGCCGTGGTGATTGACTATGATCATGAGGTGCATTCAAAACTTCTAAAATCAATTCATGAGGTCATTCATCAACTAGCGCTAGGAACTCCTGAGTTTTCAGCAGACCATCAACACGTGACGTTTGTGCCTTGCCCAAAGCCTATCCCTTTAGAAACGCGTTACATGAGGCTTGATGAGCATATCAATGACGAGATGAACTATTTTTTTTCAACGAAAGAGTTCCCACTACGATTTTTTGTTGTTTCGCACCAAGCACAGCATTATTTTTGTGTGACTTACAACCACTGGATTGCTGATGGTTATGCTTTATGTCGTTTGATTCAAGCTATTTTTGCTCATAGTCAAGGGCAGACTTTTCCCCCATTAACGCTTCAAGTGCCGACGGTCGAAGATTGTTATAAGTCGATTTATCAAAATAAAACTTTTTATTATCGATACCTCGGCGTGATTAAAAGTTTTTTTGGTTTTTCACGTGCATTTCGTACGGATGCCTCTAACGATGAATGCACTAACACCGGTTGTTACACGCATTTTTTTGAAAAAGAAGTGTTTCAACAATGTGCTGATTTTTGCAAGGCTCAAAATATCACGTTAAATGATTTTTTTATGGCGATATTGGCCCAAATTTTTGGCCGAATGACGCAGGAAAAAAGAGAAAGAATCAAGCCGAAATTTTTAAAGCCGCGACGTGATCGCATCGTGATTGGCGTCATTGCCAATATTCGTGGCTCGAGTCAAATCTCATTACGGGATGCGTTTGGTTTGTTTCTTGGCTTTTTTTATGTTTCGTGTCGATCGCCTGAGAAATCGGCGCTGAATGTCTTAGCTCAACAAATTAACGTTCAAACGAAGCGCATAAAAAATAAGTACACGGCGGTAAAGCAATTTCTTTTGTTTAAAATACAAACGCAAATGTGGGATAACAGAAAAGATAAACGACGTCAGTATCGATTATTTAGTAAAAATACGCCGATCACTGTAGGTATTTCAAATATGAATCTTAATCAACATGAAGGCGTTTTATTAGGTGCTGTTCACCAATACATTCGGTTTTCACCGACGGCCATGGTCTGTCCTATGGTGTTTAATTTAACGACTTTTGATGGTTATTTATCGTTAGGAATTAATTTTAGAAAAGCATGTTATAGTGCTGAAGAGGTTTTAATCCTTAAAAATGAATTTATTAAAGAGATTCAACGTCGAGTTAAAGCTGCGGCAATAGAGGCTTGAAAACTAGTCTTGTTTTTCAGTGTCTTGTTGTTTTTGCGTGCTTCGATAGACTTCTTCGCGATTCACTTTGATAGAGCGCGGGGCTGTAATGCCCAATTTAATGTTGCCGCGTTCTGCGGTTTTATAAGCAACAAGACTTACAATTTCCCCGTTCAGATGAATTTGAACAGGTTCTTCAAAAGGGAGGTTAATAATGTCCATAAAAAAACCCATTGTTTTTTTTTGTTGATTTTTACTCTTTTTATTTTTAAAAATCAACCTTTTAAATAAAGATAGTTCGTTACTACTCGCTATGAAGCAGTTTCAAAAATAATTCCTAACACAACATGACGTTTTTCGCTCAGTAAGACATTGAATGTTCGACAAGCAGGGCCAATGAGCATGCACTCGAGAGCAATATGTTGTTGGGCTAGCGAGTGGATTATTGCCAAAGGCGCAAAGATGTTGATCTTGGCATGAGCAATCAGAATGATTTCAGGTTGATGTTTGAGTAAAGGGGCAAGCGTCTCTTCCGTTAATTCGGTAATAGCATTGATACTCCATGGGGTAATTAATTCAGCATGGCTGACAATGAGATTGTGCTGGTAAGGGGTTGCATTGATACGAACTTCAGTTTCACTGTAGGCTTCAATCGAATAACGGTCTGTTGTTTCTAAATGAATGTGCATGGTCTTTCATCAAGCGATAATTTATACTGCGATGCAGTATAGCATAAAGGGTTTCAAATGGATGTCATTATCAATGCTCATCAGAATAGCGTTCCTGAAGGGGCGAAAATTTTAACGACTCAAGGTGATTTTTGGCTAAATACATTAGCGCAGCTAGGACAAGACCCTTGTTACACCCCTTACGCTGATCTTTTACGCGTTCATCATCAATTGAAAGCAGGGGAGTGGCTTATTGCCTCCCCTGTTCATTGGCAAGTCACTCATAATGACGCTATGATTACAGCGTGCGGTGAAGAGCTTCATTTAACAACGGCGACTGCCCAAATTTGGTTTGCTGAAATCAGCCAATTTCTTGCTCAAGATGAATTAACATTGGTTTATCATAGTCCTTACTGTTGGTTACTTGATGTGACGGGCAAGGCACCATTAAAAAGTCCTAATTTACCTCTTATAAAGAATCAATCGTTAATGCCTATTTTAGCAGAGCTTGATGAAACCATGTATTGGCAACGTTTATTCACGGAGTTGCAAATGTTTTTATCAACTCATCCGCTCAATATCACTCGTGATAAGACAACGCCTATTAACGGATTGTGGTTTTGGGGTGGAGGGCAATTAGTCACACAATCCGAGCAGGCGATGCGGCCTATTATGACGGACGATTTGATTATTTCTAATGCATTTACATCGGGCTTTGCTCCTGATTTTGAAAATCAATCTATTGACAAGAAAACGCTTTTTGCGTTTGACAAGCCTGAACCGAACTTATTAGAGTCACTCGAAAAAATAACGCGCCAACGTACGGTGAGTTGGTATTGGAATAATTTAGCTTATCAGTTAAAACCGAGACCTTGGTATAAACGATTGTTTTGTAAATAGAGCCTATTTTAGGTCAGCGGACCATAACGTGGAGATACTTATTTAATGCAGATTGAACAACGACCTTTTTTGTCGCAACCCTCCGATTTATCGGAATATCCTCCTATTTTACAACGAATTTATGCGGCGCGTGGTGTCACGCAAGAGTCACAACTTGATAGGCGATTACAAACATTACTTCCTTTTAACAGCCTGATAGATATTGATAAAGCATGTCGACGAATTGAAAAAGCGTTACGCTCTGAAGAACGAATTGTTGTGATTGGTGATTTTGATGCGGATGGTGCCACATCAACAGCATTAGCTATCACGGCGTTAAAGTGCATGGGGGCAAAACATGTGGATTATTTGGTGCCCAATCGGTTTGAATTTGGTTACGGATTGACTCCAGGTATTGTGCAAGTAGCGCAAAAAATGAAACCAAAACTCATTATTACCGTTGATAATGGCATTAGCAATGTTGAAGGTGTGGCTACGGCAAATGCTGCCGGAATCGATGTTATTATTACCGATCATCATTTACCCGGTGAAAATTTACCAGCAGCGCATGCCATTGTGAATCCAAATCAGGCGAAGGATCTTTTTCCTAGTAAGTCGATTGCAGGAGTTGGCGTTATTTTTTATGTCATGCTTGCCTTACGTCGTCACTTAGCAAGCACGGACTGGTTTCTTAAACAAGGTTTAACCGAGCCTAATATGGCACAATTTCTTGACTTGGTGGCTTTAGGAACCGTGGCTGATGTGGTCGCTCTTGATCAGAACAATCGAATTTTAGTTAAACAAGGTTTAGCACGCATTAAACACGGCTTAAGCCGACCAGGCATTAATGCCTTGATTAAGGTGGCAGGTCGGGAGTTTTCTCGCTTAAAAGAAAGTGATTTAGGTTTTGCGGTGGCGCCTCGTTTGAATGCTGCGGGGCGATTACAAGACATGTCCTTGGGGATTGAGTGTCTTATCTCAGATAATGAGACGCAGGCATTGGAGCTTGCGTTGCGTCTTGATGAATTGAATAAAGAGCGTCGAGTTATTGAAACGCAAATGAAAGATCAAGCCTTAATTAACATCAATCAACTCATTAGCAACATTGAAAAAGGGCAGGAATTACCTGTTGCCCTTTGCTTGATGGATCCGGCTTGGCATCAAGGTGTGATTGGCATTTTGGCAGGGCGTTTGAAGGAGCGCTATCATCGACCCACGATTATTTTTGCGAAAGTAAGTGATGATGAGCTTAAAGGTTCCGCACGTTCGGTGTCTTCATTAAACATACGTGATATTTTAGCGGCAGTTGAAAGAGATCACCCAGGTTTGATTAATAAATTTGGTGGCCATGCGATGGCCGCCGGGTTAAGTATTCATCCTGCAGCATTAAGTGATTTCCAAGGTGCTTTTTTAAATGAAGTTGAAAAATTTCTTGATCCGAGCGCTTGTGTTGGTAAATTACTGACTGACGGAGCATTGCTTGCCGATGACTTCAATTTACAAACTGCATTATTAATTCAAGAGTCGGGGCCTTGGGGACAACAATTTCCAGAGCCTTGCTTTGATAATGTCTTGGAAATCGTCGATCAACGTGTTGTTGGACAAAATCATCTCAAGCTCACCTTTTCTTTACCAAACAGTGATAAAATACTCGACGGTATTGCTTTTAATGTCGATCGTGAACAATGGCCAAATCATCGGATCAAAGAAGCTCATGTGGCTTATCGTTTGGATGTGAATGTGTATCAGGGTCGATCACGATTGCAATTAATGGTTGATGTTCTTAATCCCTTAGTGTGAGTATTGTGAATAGCTTAATTTCACCTGTTTCGATTGCGCCGATGATTGACTGGACCATGACGCATTTTCGTGTGTTCATGCGTTTAATTGCACCCCATGCTTTGTTGTACACTGAAATGCAAACCGTTGGGGCTGTCGAGCACGCGCCTGATAAAGCCCTCTTGTATGATGCCATAGAACAGCCTCTAGCATTGCAGCTGGGTGGATCGGATCCCCAAAAGCTGGCTCAAGCGGCAAAAGTAGCGGAACAACGTGGCTTTGTGGAAGTGAATCTTAATTTAGGTTGTCCGAGCGATCGTGTTCAGTCAGGAAATTTTGGCGCGTGTTTAATGAAATCACCTGATTTAGTGTTTGACTGCATTAAAGCAATGAAAGACGCGGTCAGTATTCCTATCACGACAAAGACACGCATTGGTATCGATCATCAGGATAGTTATACGTTTTTTTCTGACTTTATAGATAAACTTCTTGCTGCAGGCAGCGATAAACTCATTGTTCATGCTCGTAAAGCTTGGCTTCACGGTTTAAATCCGAAACAAAACAGAACAATTCCGCCAGTGCAATATGATTACGTGTACCGTATCAAAGCCCAGTTTTCGAATTGTCCGGTGGTTATTAATGGCAACATCAATACTTTGGCTGAAATTGAAGAACATATGAAATCGGTGGACGGCGTTATGCTTGGGCGCTTAGTTTGTCAAAATCCTTATGCTTTAGCGTCAATTCATCGCTACTTTTATCCGCAGGTCACAATTCTTAGTCGCGTCGAAATTATAGAAGCTTATTTAAAATACGCAGCCTATCAACTAGAGCAAGGCGCACATTTTTCGTTGTTACTTAAGCCTTTGTTTAATTTTGCTCACGGTATGCCCTATTCCAAGCGCTGGAAAGCCATGCTGACCCAAGCCCAACAGCTTAAGAGCTTTTCACTGCTGCAAGAGATGATACTTTTTAGTTAGGTGATGGGATACAACGATGCCTATGAAAATGATGTTGGTAGCTTGAAAGAAATTGCTCGTCAGCACGTTTAAAATCAAGTTTTTTTATTCTTCTTTCCTCCATCAATCCAGCGCGCAACAAGCATACTGCTTGCCGTATTTCCTGTGACGTTAAGCATGGTCGCAAAAGGGTCAATTACAATACTGATAGCGGCAATTGATATCAGTGCTGAGGTCGGAAATCCATACACTGAAAGAATAAGAAGTTCGCCAAGCATGCCGCCACTTGGGATGGCGCCCATCACAGTGCCCACCAACAAGGAGACGCCGATAGCGGTTATTATTACGGGCAGTGTTGAAAAATCCAAATGAAATACACTAAATAAAAAAGCAATTTTGACGATACCCCCGACGATGGAGCCCTCTTTGTGAAGAATAGTGCCGAGAGGCACGGCGGTTTCATAAATTTCGGGACTAATTCCTATGGCTTTCGTTGCAAGTAAATTGGCTGGAATGCTCGCAACGCTACTGCATGTCGCAAGCGATGTTAGCATAGGAAGAAAGATATTTTTCCAAAATAATTTCACCCCTTGACGTTGGCCTGCGAGATACGCATACCCGGTGTACACACAGGCGCAATAAAGCCCTGAAAAAAGAGCATAAGCTACCGCAATACGCACATAGTTTTTCATAAGTTCTGGTCCAAATTCATGAACAAAAACAGCAAAATAAGCAAAAAAACCAATCGGCGCATAATACATAATCAAGGTAAATAACCGCATGAAAATCGCTTCGCCAGATTGTAAAAAAGCAATAAAAGATTTGCCCTGCTCATTAGGAGAGGATGAAGCAGCAAGACCTACAAGTATTGAAAAAACAATGAGAGGTAAAATATGGTCGTGTGAGAGCAATTTTGAAAAATCAGAAACGGTAAATAGATTGATTAGTTGATGCGAAAAATTGATGGGTGACATTGAGTTTGGTAATGGAAATTGTAGGTTGATACCTTTTGTTAGTGGAAAAGTTTTGACAAAAACCAAGGCCAATGTCGAGGCAACGACACCCGTTAGCAGAAAAACGACGATCATAGCAAAAATAATTCGACTCAATTTTTTTAACGCGCCAGCTCTTGCAATGGCAGAGGACACACTGAAAAAAATCATGGGGACAATGGCTGTAAAAATTAAATTAAGAAATATCGTGCCAAGAGGTCTTAAGTAATTAACTTTCTGACCAAAAAAAAGACCGAAAAATCCTCCTGACACAATCGATAAAATTAAACTTATTGGAAATAAATAGGATTTAATGGATGGGTTCATCATCAAGGACCATTAACTACTCATCGTCATCATCCATGCTAAACGATGAACCACAACCGCACGTGGTTTTGGCATTGGGATTTCGAATCACAAATTGTTCGCCCTGAATACCTTGGACATAATCGATTTCAGCTTTTTGCAAATATTGATAGCTCATAGCGTCAATTAATAGTTTGACTGTGGTTTGAGTATCGGAGCAGGTTTGTTCTACGACGGTATCATCCGGCTGAATTTTTTCATCAAAGGTAAAGCCGTATTGAAAACCAGAACAGCCGCCACCGGTAATATAAACACGTAAATTAAGAAGCAGATTATTCTCCTCACGGCGTAATGAGTCTATTTTATCGGCGGCATTGACGGTAAAGGTCAGTTCTTGTGAGCCTTGACTAGGAATCGAAACACTCATTTTTTTTCCTCTATTAACAGGGTTACATTTCTAACGAATAATTTGCTCAATAACGGCGCCACCCAGGCACTGGTTCTTATCGTACAGCACAATGTACTGCCCCGGCGTTACAGCGCGTTGCGGTTCAGAAAACATCACATAATGCTTATTGTTGTCTGAAGGCGAAAGTACACAAGCTTGTTCTGTTTGTCGATAGCGTATTTTAGCATAACATGTTAAGGGTAGCTCGACTTCTTCGCAAGTCAACCAATGCATTGCGCCACAAATGAGGCCTTGTGCATAAAGCATGGGGTGTTCTGAGCCTTGTGCTACAATCAAGGTGTTGGTTGAGGTCTCTTTATCGACGACATACCATGGATCGTTAGTGTCTGCATGGCCACCGCCTATTCCTAGACCTTGGCGTTGGCCAATGGTATAAAACATTAAGCCATCATGACGTCCAAGTGTTTGACCTTGGGTGTTTTTAATGTCACCAGGCTTAGCTAAGATAAACTCTTGTAAAAAAAGTTTGAAGCGTTTTTCACCAATGAAACAGATTCCCGTTGAATCTTTTTTTTGGTGCGTCACTAAACCTAATTCTAAGGCCTTAGCTCGGATATCTTTTTTTAGATAATCACCAACAGGAAATAATGTGCTTGCTAATGCCGCGGGATCAATGGCGTGTAGAAAATAGGTTTGATCTTTATCGCGGTCACGTGCTTTCAGTAAGCGACCCTCGTCAACACGGGCGTAGTGTCCAGTAGCAATATAATCAGCACCTAAACTTCGCGCATGATCTAAAAAGGCTTTAAATTTAATTTCTTTGTTGCACAAAATATCAGGATTGGGTGTTCTTCCTGCATTGTATTCATGGAGAAAATGCGTAAATACATGATCCCAATAAGTTTGTGAAAAATTCACCGTGTGCAGAGGGATACTCAGTTGGTGACAGACCGCCTCGGCATCCGCAAGGTCTGCGGCAGCCGCACAATACCCCTCGGTATCATCTTGTTCCCAGTTTTTCATGAACAAGCCTTCCACGTGGTAACCTTGTTCTTGGAGAAGCCATGCAGCAACGGATGAATCGACACCGCCGGACATACCGATAATCACTTTTTTAGTTTTCATTGTTCAGTCAAGATGTCTAAAAAGTTTCTATTTTAAGCGATATTCAGGTATAATTACACGATAATTTGATATGAAATTTTAGTCATTAGAGATTATGCTTTTAAATCTTAAACCTAGCGAACAACAATTAAGTCTCGTCTTAGAGCAACGATTACCCTTATTTATTAAGGCGCCTTGCCATGTTGATTGTCATTATCAACTGGAAAAGGAAAAAGGGTATTTTCTTCTCCGACTGCGAGTGAGTGGACTCTTAACAATTGTTTGTCAGCGTTGTTTAAGTGACTTCATTTATGATTACACCAATGAAACGGTGATAGCCTTGTGTGAGTCGGACGATATCGCTAATCAATTAATGTCTAATTATGAGTGCAGTGTTATATCAAAGGGAGAGGTTGATCTGAACGATATCATTCTTGATGAACTTCATCTTTACGCACCACAGAAACACGTGGATCATCGGTCTTGTGATTCATTGACAACCCATTGTCTTGGGATCCAGGAGCCTAATTAGGCGTAAGGGCTTGGCTTATTGGCAAAAAATCGGTAATATTCCTGCCTATTAAATATAGGTTAATTTATTGGAGTAGTAAAAAATGGCTGTTCAACAGAATAAAAAATCACGCTCTAAACGTGATATGCGTCGTGCTCACGATGCTTTGACCAAACCAACCTTGTCCGTTGATTCGACAACAGGTGAAACACATTTGCGTCATCACATTACCGAAGATGGGTATTATCGTGGACGTAAAGTGTTAGACACTGAAACTGCTTACGAAGACGAAACAGAGTAATTCATTGAAAAAAATCACCATAGCTATTGATGCAATGGGTGGCGATCATGGGCTTAAAATAATTATTCCTGCTTGCATTAATGCAATTAAGCAGCATGCTGAGTTAAAATTGCTGCTAGTGGGTGATGAAACTCAAATTAAAGCCCATTTGGATCGATGCGACTCACTTGATCATGGACAGTTATCAATTATTCACGCCTCCGAAATCGTGGCTATGGATGAATTGCCCTCGCATGCGTTGCGAAACAAGAAAGATTCGTCGATGCGCGTTGCCATTAATCTTGTGAAAAAAGGTGAAGCTTGTGCTTGCGTCAGTGCGGGCAATACCGGTGCACTGATGGTCACTGCGCGCTATGTTCTTAAAACATTACCAGGCATTGATAGGCCTGCTATTATTGCTGAGCTTCCCACGCTCAAAGGAAAAACTCGCGTTGTGGATTTAGGTGCAAATGTTGACTCCTGTGCCGAACATCTCTTTCAATTTGCTGTCATGGGTTCGGCTTTAATTCAAGCGGTTGATAAAAAGCCTAATCCAAAAATTGGTCTTCTTAATATTGGCGTTGAAGAAATCAAGGGAAATGATCAAGTTAAACGTACCGCGCATATGTTAGCCCAGTGCTCGTTGATGAATTATATTGGTTACGTTGAGGGGGATGATTTTTATAGTGGCGCGGTTGATTTGGTGATTTGCGACGGATTTGTGGGTAACGTGGCATTAAAAGCTAGCGAAGGACTTGCACGTTTAATTTTAACGTTACTCAAAGAATCTTTTAACAAAGGTTTTTTTGCACGTTTGGCAGGTTTAATTGCAACCCCTGCACTAAAACATTTAAAAACAAAAATGGATCCTTCTCGTTATAATGGGGCAAGCCTTCTCGGCTTAAATGGGATTGTTGTGAAGAGTCATGGTGGCGCAAATACAATGGCTTTTCAATACGCCATAGAGGAAGCCATGATTGAAGTCCAAAATAATGTGGTTGATTTGGTTCATCAAAAAATCACTGATTTTATTCATCAAGGTTTATTGTTATGAAGAATGCCATTATCTCCGGCACAGGGAGTTATTTGCCCGCCAAGGTATTAAGTAATTACGATCTTGAAAAAAAGATTGAGACAACTCATGAATGGATTTATGAAAGAACAGGTATTGAAAGTCGTCATATTGCGAGTGAGACTGAAACAACGTCCTTTATGGCAGCTCAAGCTGCACGGCTTGCTTTAGAGGCCTCTCAAGTCAATCCTGATGCTATTGATTTAATTATTGTAGCAACGTGTACCCCCGATTTTTTTTTTCCTAGCACAGCCTCTTATGTTAAAAATGAATTAGCCATTAAACGTCAAATACCGTCTTTTGATGTCAGCGCTGCTTGCAGTGGTTTTGTTTATATCATGGACATCGCCAAACAATATATAGCGAGTGGAGCTGCGCAACATGTTTTGTTGATTGGCAGTGAACGGATGTCTCAGGCGGTGGATTGGCAAGATCGCGCAACGTGCGTGCTTTTTGGCGATGGTGCCGGCGCCGTTGTTTTAAGTGCTGGCGATGAAGGAAATGGCCATGATCGGCAGGGAATTATTGCCTCTAAGATTCATTCTTCTTATGACACTGAATCGATATTAACTTACCCCAATAGTTTAGTTAACCCTACGGGAACTATTAAAATGCGGGGCAATGAAGTCTTTAAATTAGCAGTGAATATGATGGGCGACATCGTAGATCAAATATTGGCCGATTGCCAATTAGACAAATCAGATATTGATTGGTTAATTCCTCATCAAGCTAATATTCGAATCATTAAAGCCATTGCGAAAAAAATAAATCTTCCTATGTCGAACGTTATTGTGACGGTGGAGAGCCAGGGTAATACTTCAGCTGCGTCAATCCCAATCGCCCTTGATTACTCCGTGAGAAATCAACGTGTTCAACGAGGAGATTTACTGTTAATTGAAGCTTTTGGTGGTGGAATTACTTGGGGTGCTGCGCTTATCCGGTATTAGTCGTTTGATGTGAGTAGCCCTGAATGTTTTAATTAGATTAGGAGTTTTTTGGTGACAATCAATGTAGCTTATGTTTTCCCAGGTCAAGGATCGCAATCCTTGGGAATGTTAGCTGAGTTAGCACAAAACCATGTTTTGCTTGTGGATCTTTTTAAACAGGTTTCAGATCGTTTAAACTATGATTTGTGGGCGTTAGTACAACATGGACCTGAATCACAATTAAATCAAACAGAGTATACTCAGGCAGCAATGTTGACCGCTGATGTTGCTATTTATAAATTACTGCAATCGTTTGGGGCAGTAAAACCACAGATGATGGCCGGACATAGTCTAGG
Source organism: Legionellaceae bacterium (assembly GCA_030157805.1). Classification (GTDB taxonomy): domain Bacteria; phylum Pseudomonadota; class Gammaproteobacteria; order Legionellales; family Legionellaceae; genus JAOAUB01. The sequence continues at coordinate 6,399 of JAOAUB010000086.1, read as the reverse complement.
AGAATACGCCGCTCTTGTTTGTGCTGATGCGTTGTCACTGCAGGATGCAGCGTGGCTTGTTAGTCAACGCGGGCGAATTATGCAAGAGTGTGTGCCTGTAGGTAAGGGTGCTATGGCAGCAATTGTTGGATTAACAGAGGAACAAGTCATTAGTCTTTGTGTCAGCGCCAGTGATTCTATCCATCTTGTGACTCCGGCTAATTTTAATGCTATTGGTCAAACTGTGATTGCTGGTGATACGATAGCTGTGAATCGAGCCATTCAATTGGCGCAAGATGCAGGAGCGCTTTTAGCTCGACTTATTCCCGTGAGTGTGCCGTGCCACTGTCCCTTACTTCTTGGTGCAGCTGAGTCTTTTAATGACTATTTGGAAAAAACAGTATTTAAAGAGCCCAGTATTCCAGTCATTAGTAATGTTGATTTAACGATTTATCAATCGGCGCAAGATATTAGGTTATTATTAAAAAAGCAGTTATATTCCCCGGTTCGTTGGGTGGAAACAATTCAAATGATGAAAAATAAATCCATTGAATTAGTTGTTGAAGTTGGCCCTGGAAAAGTGTTGGCTGGTTTAACTAAGCGTATCGATAAAACGATGAAGACACTTTCAGTGAATGATGAAGCTTCGTTGCAGCAAGTATTAACTCAATAATAGTAGATTTACAGCGAGATTAGTTATGACGACAGAAACAAAAGTAGCATTAGTCACCGGCGCGACACGAGGCATCGGTCAAGCAATTGCGTTGACCTTGGCCAAAAAAGGGTATTATGTTATTGGAACAGCCACGACAGAGTCGGGTCGTCAATCAATTGCCACCACATTGGCAGAGCAAGGATTAACTGGAGAAGCTGTTGTTTTGGATGTAACCAGTCAGGAAAGTGTTGATTCGCTGATTACCCACTTAACAAATGAGAATAAATCACCGGCAATTTTGGTCAATAACGCGGGAATTACTCAAGATAATTTATTGTTAAGAATGGACGATGAGGAGTGGTTTAGGGTTGTTGAAACTAATTTGAGTGCGGTTTATCGTTTATCTAAAGCATGCATCAAATCCATGTTTCGTGCACGATGGGGACGTATTATTAGTATTGGTTCTGTGGTTGGATCGTCGGGTAATTCGGGGCAAGTTAATTATGCTGCAGCGAAAGCCGGTCTTATTGGATTTTCAAAATCACTAGCTCAAGAAATGGGAAGCCGGGGAATTACCGTGAATGTGGTTGCTCCTGGATTCATTGATACTGATATGACTGAAAAGTTACCTGATTTGGTCAAAGAAGAAATGTTGAAGCGTATTCCATTAAAGCGTCTAGGTAAGGTTGAGGATGTTGCGGCTGTTGTTGCATTTCTTGCTTCAGATGAGGCAAATTACATCACGGGTGAAACCATTCATGTTAATGGCGGGATGTATATGAATTGAGGTTACCTTTCTTTCGCCATGGGGCGTGAAAGGGTGTAGGGCTTGCGTTCTTTTTATAATTGAATAAACTAGCGCTTGCATGATTTTTTATAACCATTAAGAGGAAATAAGAATAATGAGTACTGTAGAAGAAAGAGTTCGTAAAATTGTTGTTGAACAACTTGGCGTTAAGGAAGAAGCGTTAAGCAACAATGCTAAATTCGTTGAAGATTTAGGGGCTGACTCGCTCGACACGGTTGAATTAGTTATGGCGTTGGAAGAAGAGTTTGAAACTGAAATTCCAGACGAAAAAGCAGAAAAAATTACAACAATTCAGGAAGCAATTAATCATATTGAAAGCCAACTGAACAAAGATACAGAATAATCGGAGAGGGCATTGAGTAAGCGGCGCGTTGTCATTACCGGCATGGGGATGGTTTCTCCTGTCGGCTTGAGTGTAAAAGAATCCTGGCAAAGTATTTTGGCAGGTCGTTGTGGTATTCGTAAAATTGTTGAATTTGATGCCACGGATTATGCTGCTCAAATATGGGCTAAAGTCAAAGATTTTAATATTGAAGACTATGTGCCGCTTAAAGATGCCCGGAAAATGGATTTATTTACTCAGTATGGTATTGCTGCAGCTGAAGAGGCCATACTTGATTCCGGTTTAATCATTGATGAAGCAGTTTCATTGCGTACAGGAGTTGCTGTGGGTTCTGGAATTGGTGGAATTGAAACCATTATTCAGAACTATGAAAAATTGTTGCATGGCGGCCCACGTCGAGTCTCCCCATTTTTTATTCCAGCAGGAATCATTAATATGGTTGCTGGACAAATTTCAATTAAGCATAATCTCAAAGGGCCTAATATCTCGGTGGTTACTGCTTGCACAACTGGAACCCACAATATTGGTTTAGGTGCTCGGATGATTGCCTATGGTGATGCTGAGGTGATGGTCTGTGGCGGTTCTGAAATGACCAACATGCCTCTGTGCCTCGCTGGTTTTTCAGCGGTTAAAGCTTTGTCAAAACGCAATGATGATCCTGAGAAAGCGTCTCGGCCTTGGGATAAAGATCGCGATGGTTTTGTGATGGGAGAAGGTGCTGGTATTTTAGTGCTTGAATCTTATGAACATGCCAAAGCTCGTGGTGCTACTATTCATGCCGAGTTGGTTGGATTTGGTATGTCGGGTGATGCTTATCATATTACAGCGCCTGATGAAGATGCTGATGGGGCTTCGCGTGCTATGCTTGCGGCTATTGCTGATGCACAAATTGACCCTAGTGCTGTTGATTATATTAATGCTCACGGAACGTCGACTTATTTGAACGACTTAAATGAAACTATTGCGGTAAAACGAGTTTTTGGTGCGCATGCTTATGATTTGGCGATGAGTTCCACTAAATCAATGACGGGTCATTTGATTGGCGCAGCCGGTGCTGTTGAAGCTATTTTTTCTATTTTAGCTCTTCGCGATCAAATAGCGCCACCGACGATCAACTTAGATAATCCTGATGAACAATGTGACTTGAACTACGTTCCTCACGAACCACAAGCAAGAGCGATGGAGTATGTACTTAGTAATTCATTAGGCTTTGGTGGAACGAATGGCAGTTTATTATTTAAACGAATTTAGGTTAGGAAATGCCTAATTCTGGGAATAAAAATAACATTCAAAAAATTGTTTTTTTTGCGATGGTTTTTTTCTTGTTATTATTTATAACTTGCTATGATGTTTTTTATAATTATCGGATGCTTACGTCCCAGCCGATGATCGCGGTTGGTGCACGTCCTCTTGTTTTAGAAATTAAACCACACTCTTCCGCTAGTTCATTTGCCCATACGCTTCATTCGTACCATCTCATCCGATCAAAGCATGTTTTATTAGCACTTATTCGATTTCGTGGCCTTTCCAATCGATTGCAAGCAGGTATTTATCAAGTCAATCCGGGTGAAAGCGTGATGAGTTTCCTTGAACGAGTTGCTAGGGGAGATGTTTTGGTTGAAGCTTTTCGTATTTTAGAAGGCTCTAACTTGATTGATCTTCGAAAGAATCTGGCTCAATCTCCCTATTTGAGCGCGAAAACTAGTGATTTTTCGTTGATTAAGGGTCCACACTTATCTGCCGAAGGATTATTTATGGCCGATACGTATTATTACAAAGCAGGAAGTGAGGCGAGTACGTTACTTAAGCAAGCCAACCAAAATTTATTAGCGTACCTTACGAACATTTGGCAAACTCGCGATCCCACATTACCCTATCAAACTCCTTATGAACTGTTAATTGCCGCATCAATTATTGAAAAAGAAGCGTCTTTGCCCTTAGAGCGAAAGATTATTTCTGGGATTATTGTAAAACGGCTTAAAATTAAAATGCCACTACAAATGGATCCTACGGTTCTTTATGCGTTGGCAAACGTGAATGCTGTATCCGAGACAACAGCTCAGAATCATGCTGCAATACGCTTGCATCACCAAGATTTAAAGATTAAATCACCTTATAATACGTATTATTACCGTGGTTTACCGCCCACACCTATCGCCATGGTTGGCAAACAGTCCCTGGATGCCGCAGCGCATCCTGTTGAAACTGATTATTTGTATTTTTTTGCTAAAGGCGATGGCTCCCATCAATTTTCATCCACTTACGTTGAACAGCAACACGTCATTCATCAATTTAAATCTAGAGCAACAAAACCATGATCACCAAAGGGAAATTTATTGTTGTAGAAGGTCTGGAGGGGGCTGGTAAAACGACAGCCATGCAAACAATTTGTAACTATTTGGGCTCAAAAGTTCAATCATTGGTGACGACACGAGAACCCGGGGGGACCCGGGTTGGTGAATTGGTGCGTGCGCTGATAAAAGAAGAGATTCCTGGTGAGGTTTTAGACGCTCGTGCCGAGTTATTTTTGTTGTATGCTGCGAGAGTTCAGCATATTACTCAGATCATTAAGCCAGCGTTGCTTCGTGGGGATTGGGTTTTGTCAGATCGTTTTGAATTATCAACTATCGCTTATCAAGGCGGCGGTCGTGGCCTTGATCCTGCTATGATGACTCAAGTTTCAGATCTTTGTTTACAAGGATTTACGCCAGATCTTACTTTTTTTCTTGATATAACACCAGAAGCAGGACTTTATCGCGTTAACCAACGTGGTAAGTCGGATCGGATTGAGCGTGAGTCACTGATTTTTTTTCATCAAGTTTATCAAACTTACCATCAAGCTATTGCACAGATGAAAAATATTGTTGTGATTGATGCAAGTCAACCATTGCAAGAAGTGCAAAAATCAATCATTGAGCACTTAGAACAGTTCTATGCAACATTATAAAGAGCGCTTTTCCCCTGCTCATCGAGAGTTGCTTTCCCACTTTTCCATGAATTTAATGCGTGGCACATTAAGTCATGCTTTGTTATTTCATGGTTTAGATGAGGGTAGCAGCCATCAGTTCTTGCTTTATTTAAGTGCCATGTTGTTATGTCCTACGCTTGAAAAAAAACCATGCGAACATTGTCAATCTTGTCAGTTAGTGTTGCAGGGCGGGCATCCTGATCTCACAGAAATTAAGCCAGATAAGAAAATAAGCCCGATAAAAATAGAATCCATTCGTGATTTAAATGATTTTATTTATTTATCTCCCCAATTGGGGCTTCATCGAGTGGTGATTATCAAAAGGGCTGAAAAAATGAATCTTTCGGCAAGTAATGCCCTGCTTAAGCTGCTTGAGGAACCCCCTAATAATGTGTATTTTATTTTGCAAGCGCTACAGTTAAGCACGATTTTGCCGACGGTATTAAGTCGATGTCAACGTTGGCAAATGACCGATCAAAGTACGTATTATCATGAATTAAATGATTTTGTTGAGGTATCCCCGCCAAATGATCCGGAGTTGGCTAAGGTCGTTGAAAATCTACCCCGTTTTTTTTCAGATATTGAAGGTGTTATCACACAACAAAAGCAACTATGTGCTGTTGCTGCGAGCTGGTTAGATTATGATTTACATGCTTTAGTAACGATGTTGTATTGGATCAACAGCACGTTAATTAAAAGTAGGGTGGGGCAGCCTTGTGGGGATATGCCTCTTAATGTTGTGTTACCTTACCTCACTTTACCTCAATTATTTGGTCAACTTGATAAATTAAATACGATATTACGGCGATTAAATCAAAGTGTTGCGATTAACGCGTTACTTACCCTAGAGGATTTTTTGCTAGGGTATGTTCGATAAATTGCCTTAACGACATAGAGGCGAGCCTGTTGATGTTGTCGTTTTGATTCCGTAATTCATTGAGGGTATTTCATAACGCCAAAATGAGAGTTGTTATTTCTGGAGAACATCAATCATGACGAACAAACATATTATTTCGTGTTTTTTTGAAACAGCGGATGCTTTGTATCAAGCTTATATGCCTTTTTTAAGCGGGGGTGGGTTGTTTGTGAAAACAAATCAACACCTTGAGTTAGGTGATTTGGTGATATTAAAGGTGACCCTAGTTCAAAAACCAACGGTCTACTCTATGGTTGGGAAAGTAGCTTGGATTACGCCGAGTAAGGCACAAGGTAATAAACCTTGCGGAGTCGGGGTGCAGTTTATAGGCGATATCGCGCAGGATATGTGTAAAACAATAGAAAAAATATTGAGTGACGTTGCCGTTAATTTTAATCAGACGACGGATACCATGTAAACTTTAATCGTGATTAAGCTAACTGATCAAGCCAATGAATCGTATGATTTAAATATTTTATTTCAATATCCATCATAAGACGATTAATTTCAAGTTCTTGGCTAAAGCTAGTTGATCGGATTGAATTCATACCCAAGTATCGGCGCAACTAAAAGCAAACTGTGATATTGAGATTAGTCCTGCTGGGGTAAGATACATCTGGCTTCGTGAACCCCAATTATGAGTTTTTCATGAACAACTCGCGATTATCTTAATGACAGATAACTTCAGGGGTTCAATGGCATAAGCAGCCAAGGCTGCAATCAAATGAGT
>JAOAUB010000085.1 GCA_030157805.1 Legionellaceae bacterium | reverse complement strand
TATTATTGCTGAATAACATCAACACCTTTGGGGGGCTTGAAAGAAAACAACGTGGCGGCAAGTTGAAGGTTCGTTTTAACTCCTGACAATTGAACTGTCGTATGTTGACCTAGCTGATCAAAAAATTCAATGGCATGCAGGGCGTCGCCCGTGAAAGTGAGCTTAATGCGCTGAAAGTTATCCTTACTTGATTTAGAGTGCAAATCAAAAAGTTCGCGCTTACCCTGATTCGACGCTGTCACTATGAAATCACGCGTCACCGTGTCGCTATAACCGCCAAGAAACAAAGCAGGAGTTCCACCAAGACCTTTAACCTGTTTTTTGACCGTCACTTGCTCAAGATCAACATCATAAATCCAAACACGACGGCTATCGGCGATCACAAGCTGTGCCATAGGTTCCTTAGTATCCCAACGAAATTTTCCAGGACGTTGTAAGGCCATACGCCCCGTTAAACGCGAAATAATCCGATTTTTAGCACGAATAACTTGGCTAAAATTAGCACTCATCGAGTGCAGTGAGTTCAATTTATGCTGAAGTGTGACTGCCGCCGTTTTTGCTATAACGTTACTTGTTATCAAAACAAGCGTCGCAAAAAGTATTCTCTTTATCATTTAATCAATCCTTTTGATATCAAATGGCCTGCCGACAGGCTCTAATCCTCGCTAACACTTGCAACCAAAACATCACGAAAACCGCCATCCAACTGACTAACAATCCCCGTACGCTCCATTTCTTCAACCAACCGAGCAGCTCGGTTATAACCAATTTTAAAACGACGTTGTACGCCTGAGATACTGGCCTTGCGCGATTGAATAACAAACTCAACCGCTTGATCATACAAGGGATCGGCTTCTTCAGTAGCTTGTTGACCATCCTCAGTCAATCCACCCTCAAGGTCGCTTGAAATCTGGGTGATTTCATCAATATATTCAGGTTGTCCACGTAATCGCCAATCTGATGCAATACGATGAACTTCTTTATCGTCCACAAAAGCACCATGAACTCGTAAGGGCGCGCCAGTACCCGGAGCAAGATAGAGCATATCCCCATGACCTAAAAGATTTTCAGCACCTTGTTGATCCAAAATAGTACGTGAATCAATCTTAGAAGACACCTGAAAAGAAACTCGCGTGGGAATATTCGATTTAATCAACCCCGTTAACACATCGACTGAAGGACGTTGTGTGGCTAAAATAAGATGAATACCGGCAGCACGTGCTTTTTGAGCAATACGTGCAATCAGTTGTTCAACCTTCTTACCAACAACCATCATCATGTCAGCAAGCTCATCAATAATGACAATGATATAAGGTAAGTGTTCTAATAAGGGAGCCGACTCTTGCATTGAATCCGTGGGCGTCCATAAAGGATCCAGCAAAGGCTCACCCAAAGAGACTGCTTCAGCCAATTTAGTATTGTATCCTGCAAGATTGCGTACGCCTAAAGCAGCCATTAAACGATAACGCCGCTCCATCTCACCAACACACCAACGCAAGGCACTCGCTGCTTCTTTCATGTCCGTAACAACGGGAGTCAAAAGATGCGGAATTCCATCATAAACCGACAGTTCCAACATTTTAGGATCAATCATAATAAGGCGAACTTGATCCGGGCTTGATTTAAATAAAATGCTCAAAATCATCGCATTAATACCCACCGACTTTCCGGAGCCTGTCGTGCCAGCCACCAACAAATGCGGCATTTTGGCTAAATCAACCACCATAGGATAACCGGCAATATCAACCCCCAAAGCCAAGGTCAATGGCGAATGGGCTTGTTGGTACACCTCCGAAGACAAAACCTCGGACAGACGGACAACCTGACGATATTGATTAGGCAACTCAAGACCAACGACGGTTTTGCCCGGAATAATCTCAACCACACGAACACTGAACACCGACAAGGAACGCGCTAAATCTTTAGAAAGCGCCGATAGTTTACTTGCTTTTACACCCGCTGCAAGCTGAAGCTCAAAACGAGTAATCACGGGGCCTGGATGAACAGCTACAACATCCGCCTGAATGCCAAAATCAAGCAAATGCTGTTCAAGATCACGCGACAACACCTCCAGTTCTTGATGGGTATAACCTCCTAATACTTTGCCGGGCTCACCTTTATCAAGAAGCGCTAAGTCAGGCAAGCCTGGCGTAACAAAAATCTTGTTCGATCGCGACTCAGGGCGTGGTTTCATTGCCGCAGGCAAAATCACAGGTTCCATCTCCGAAGAAATTATTTTAGGCGAAGACGCTGCTCGATTGCTTAAATTTTCACCGACAACGCGATTAGGAACATTTTTATTTAAAACAGGCTGCTCGCGTTCACGACGAATCAATAAAGGGTCCACTTTATAAGACTGCATATGACGACGATGACGCACTCGCGAAAGTAAGGAAGTAACCCATGTTTTCAACACCCCTTGACTAACATTCAACGTCTTTTTAATCACGAGCAACGCTCCCTGCAGAGCAAGCAACGTATAACATCCAATAAATTCAGTAACCTTGATCCACGAAAGACCCGTAAGCCAAGTCACGCCAACTAAAAAAATAGCCGACAACAATAATGCCGCGCCTTGCGCATTAAGGGCATAGTTAAATCCAAGCGCCACAAAGCGACCCAATAAACCGCCCGCCGCCATCCCGTACAACAAACTTAAAAGCCCACAGCCGCCAATCATTAAAAAAAACAAGCCGCAAGTACGAACAAGCAAGGCCGCTCTGTTCACCAGACGCAAGGCACGATGGTCTTGTAAAATTAACCAAGCCACATAAGCCACACTGAACGGAAAAAGATAAGCCATATAGCCCAAAAGAAAATAAAGAGTATCTGAAATGGTGGCGCCAACCTGCCCTCCTGCGTTAGCGAACACATTGGCGGATCGCGCACCATGCGACCATGTTGGATCGGCCGGAGAATACGTCACTAAAGACAAAACAACCAACAGAGCGCAGGTCAATACAAGAATGAATCCTCCCTCACTCAGCCGCTTGGTAAACACATTAGATAAATTATTTTTCATCATCCCGATTTTTTTTTCATTATCTTGCTTTGCCATGTACAAAACTTTGCTATAGTAGTCATTACGCCATCTTACACACAATTTAATTTATTAGGAAGAATTCCGATGACAAGCCGTATTAATCATCACCGCCTGATTATTTTAGGTTCAGGCCCTGCAGGGTATACTGCGGCTATTTATGCCGCTCGTGCAAACTTAAAGCCCATAATACTCACAGGCATGCAACCAGGCGGCCAACTCACAACCACCACCGATGTTGATAACTGGCCAGGAGACGTCGAAGGACTGCAAGGACCTGCCTTAATGGAGCGAATGCAACGTCACGCAGAGCGCTTTGATACGCAAGTTATTTTTGATGAGATCACCGAAGTTAATTTAGAGCAACGCCCTTTTATTTTAAAAAGTGACAACGAAACCTATAGCTGCGACGCTTTAATTGTCGCCACAGGCGCCTCCGCGCGTTATCTTGGTCTTGAATCAGAAAAAACGTATCAAGGCCGAGGCGTTTCAGCGTGCGCAACCTGCGATGGGTTTTTCTTTCGTAACAAAACAGTTTGCGTTATCGGCGGCGGTAACACCGCGGTTGAAGAAGCCCTCTATTTATCCAATATTGCTGCCAAAGTCACCCTCATTCACCGTCGTGAGGCCCTAAGCTCAGAAAAAATATTACAAGATCAACTCATTGCAAAATCTAAAAACGGCAACATCAACATCATTTGGAATCATACGCTTGAAGAAGTCTTAGGCGATGGCACTAAAGTTTCTGGCGTCCAAATTCGTGATGTAAAAACCAACACAACACAAACACTCAATCTCGACGGTGTTTTCATTGCAATTGGTCATGATCCCAACACCGCCATTTTTAAAGATAAACTTGCTATGAGGGACGGCTATATAGTCATTCGCTCAGGATTAGAAGGCATGGCCACAGCAACGTCGGTTCCAGGTGTTTTTGCGTGCGGCGACGTCGCGGATAATGTCTATCGCCAAGCCATCACCTCAGCAGGCTTTGGCTGCATGGCCGCCTTAGACGCCGAGAAATTTTTTGAAACAATAATGCTTGCCAGCTAATTCAACAAACTTGTCTTTTTGTAGGGCAATAATATGGACTCATCCATAATGCGAGCAAAACGTATCACTGGCTGTATCGCTTCGGAGACCATACCCCAGAGTTTAGCCAAGGCTTATTTTCGTGCTTCTACTTTTTGTTTGATGAATTTACTTTTTTCAAAATAATGTTGTTTTGCTATGCCCTTTATCACTTTCATATCAATGTCTGGGACGTGTTTGATTGTCTCGGGCATAAATTTTGTTAGTATTTTTTGAACTCGCCGTCCAACAGCCGCTGCTTTCACCAACAAATTCACCGTTGCAGGGTATTGCATATCAGGAGTTTGAACAGTGGAGTCAATATCAATGTGTGCCGGATTGGCAAATCCCTTTTTTGCTGTAAGTTTTACAATCGCGCAGTAGACCATTCGCACCTTGGTAGAAAACACCGTTCCCCAGCGTGGTCGCTGCGCCTTACCCAT
>JAOAUB010000084.1 GCA_030157805.1 Legionellaceae bacterium | reverse complement strand
TGGTATTGCCCCATGGGATAAATCCAAACTTGAGGTTTCTGTGCGCTTTGTATAGGGACATTAATGTACGTGGTGTTGACCAGAGTGGGGGTGCCGCAGGCGCCGTAGACTTTACTGGCGGGGTCGCCGACATTAATGTTCGCACCGCCACAAATTGAAAAAGCATTGGTGTCAGAACCATTGAGTTTGACGGCCCTGACTTGATTGTTGGAAATATCGACTTGCAACTGCACGCCGTTGCCGCCGCTGTTGGCGCTGGGTTGATAGCTGCCATAGTTTCCGCTACCTCCCGGGATAGCCCAGACGCCGTAAAAAGCCGTTGATTGTCCTTGATTATTAAAGAAAACCTGTTGAACGGGCACTTTTTCCATGGCGGGTTGATTGGATTGTTGTTGGCTTAGCGGTTGACCACAGGCCGCAATCACTTGATCAGGGGTCATTCCAAGATTGATGTAACCCGATTTTTGTGGGCAATAAACTGATTGAGGTGCGGCCCACGCGGTAAGGGTCAATCCATTCAGGAGCAGTAGTTGTAGTAAGTGCTTATGCATGATGTATCCTTGATCATCCTAAAGTAAATAAGCCGCATCATTTAATTATAGGCTTAATTGATTACTTTTGTCGCGGGCCAAAAATAGCTTGTCCTACACGAACCATGGTACTCCCCGCTCGAATTGCTGCAACGAGATCATCGCTCATGCCCATGGACAGGGTTTCTAAAGGCGCATCCAGACTCTGATTGAGCTCATTAAAAAGTGTTGTCAGCCTGAAAAAACTGGCGTATTGCTCGCTTTCATTGTAACGAGGTTCAGGGATGGTCATCAATCCTTTCAAGTGAAGATGGGGAAAATCTTGAATTTGTGTGATTAAATCACGAACGTCATGGGGTGCGACGCCTGATTTGCTTTGTTCCTCATCCAAGTTAACTTGGATGCAAATGTTGAGCGGAGGAAGTTCAGGCTTGCGATAGCTCGCGAGTAGCCGGGCTATTTTCTCACGAGAAACGCTATGAACCCATGCCACGTGGTTAGCAATGTCGCGGGTTTTGTTGCTTTGAATGGGGCCAATAAAATGCCAAGTGATCGGTAAATGAGATAATTGCATGATCTTGTCATGAGCTTCTTGCCAATAATTTTCAGCAAAGTCCGTTAAGCCGGCGTGATAGGCTTCGATGATGGCTTCGAGAGGTTGCCCCTTGGTGACGCCAATAAGCCGAATATCCTGAGGATTTCGGCCGTATTGATGGGCGGTGTCATGAATGAGTCGTTGTGTTTGCTGTAAACGTTCTGCAATGCTCATAAACTAAAAGTTAGGCTTCTTTTTGAAGTGTTATCAGTTGTTTGACGCCGTCGGAAGCTAAAGCTAACATCGAATTCAGCTGATCATGGGTGAAGTGATTATCCTCAGCAGTCCCTTGGACTTCAATAAAATGGCCTTGCTCATTCATGACGACGTTCATGTCGGTTTCAGCAAGCACATCTTCCGCGTAGTCGAGATCAAGTACAGCTTGTCCGCGATAAATTCCGACGGAGACCGCCGCAACGTAATTAAACGCGGGTTTTTTACGAATTTTTTCACGAGCGACCATCCACTCAATCGTGTCACGCAGTGCAACGCAGGCGCCGGTGATTGCGGCCGTACGGGTTCCACCGTCGGCTTGGAGAACATCACAATCAATCGTAAGCGTTGTTTCGCCTAAAGCTTTTAAATCAATGCAGTTGCGCAAAGAGCGCCCGATCAATCGTTGAATTTCTAAGGTGCGACCACCTTGTTTGCCTCGGCTGGCTTCACGATCGGTTCGGCTATGCGTGGCGCGCGGTAACATGCCATATTCTGCGGTGATCCAGCCTTGATTCTTGCCTTTTAGAAAGCGAGGAACACCGTCAATCACGGACACGGTGCATAAAACACGCGTTTGTCCGAATTCGACAAGGACGGATCCTTCGGCATATTGTGTGTAATTTCGAGTGATTTTAATGGGGCGTAATTCATTGGCTTCACGTTGACTAGGGCGCATGGTTTTTCTCAATCTCAAAAGGTGGGAAGTATACCCGTTTACCTTTTAAATTTGCTAATAAATTCTACATTTTTAGTCTGTTTTTTGAAATAAGGCTGTTTTTTTTTTCAATCGGTATATAATCTTTTCGCAGATCATGGACCCCGATTCAATTATTAGAGTAAGTATGATGAACACTGTCCCAGGAAATTTATTTATCGTTGCCGCGCCTTCAGGGGGCGGAAAAACAAGCCTCGTCACTAAATTAATAAAATCCGTCGATAAGCTTCAGGTCTCCATTTCTCACACGACACGCCCCTCGCGCCCTCGTGAAAAAGAAGGTGTCGATTACTTTTTTATTAGCGAAAAATGTTTTTTGGACATGGTCAATAAAAACGCTTTTATCGAGTATGCGAGCGTTTTTGGTCATCATTATGGCACGTCAGTTGAGCAAATTAACGTCCGTCTTCATGCGGGCTTTGATGTGATTTTGGATATTGATTGGCAGGGCGCACAACAAATAAGGCGTGTTTTTCCAAATGCTGTGAGTATTTTTATACTTCCTCCTTCGTTGAAAACACTCAAAGAGCGTTTATTAAAAAGAGGACAGGATTCGGATGACATTATCGAGCAGCGCATGCAGCGAGCTCAAGATGAAATGAGTCATTATGATGAGTTTGATTATTTAATTGTGAATGATGTTTTTGCCCGCGCTTTGGATAATTTACGTGCTATAGTTATGGCTAATCGCTTAAGTATTGCACGCCAGAAAAATAAGCTGACAAAGTCGCTTTCATTTCTCTTGGCATCAACGTAAAATACACGGTTAACTTTTGGTTTTTAATTGTAGTTGTTGGGAGAATATCTTATGGCACGTGTTACGGTTGAAGATTGTTTAGAGCATGTTGATAATCGTTTTGAACTGGTCATGGTTGCTGCAAAAAGAGCACGACAGCTTGCTGTTTGTGGTGATCAAGCCATGGTTGAATGGGAAAACGACAAACCGACGGTGGTGGCTTTACGAGAAATTGCCGCAGGCTTGCTGAAATCCGACAGTTGGACCGGTGAATAAGGGTAGCAATCATACGTCTAGGGATAGGAATACGTTGTGAACTATTTTAAAGAGTTAGCGGAAGAATTAAAAAGCTATCTCGAGCCAGCACAGATTGATAAGTGCTACCAAGCTTATTTGCTGGCAGAAAAAGCACATCGGGGGCAAATGCGTCGTTCAGGCGAAGCGTATATTACGCACCCGGTGAGTGCTGCTTTAATTTTGGCGCGCATGCGTCTTGACTATCAAACCATCATGGCGACCTTGTTGCATGATGTGTTTGAAGACACCTCAGTGAGTGCTGACGAACTGACTCTTTTGTTTGGTGAAGAGATTACCGCGCTGGTTGAAGGCGTCACCAAATTAACTAAAATCAAATTTGAATCACGTGCCGAAGCTCAAGCGGAAAATTTTCGTAAAATGGTGATGGCGATGGTGAAAGATATTCGCGTCATTATTGTCAAATTAGCTGATCGCTACCATAACATGCGCACCCTCGGGGTTATGCCTGCTGTAAAACGGCGACGCATTGCCATTGAAACCTTAGAGATTTATGCCCCTATCGCCAATCGCTTAGGCATGCATGTTTTGTATACCGGTCTTGAGGACTTGGGGTTTCAAGCCTTGTATCCGATGCGATATCGAGTTATTAAAGCGTCCGTTGAAAAGGCTCGAGGTAATCGCCGCGAATTAACGCAAAAAATCGAGCTTGATTTACAAAGTGCATTAAAAAAACCCAACATTCCCTATCAAAACATTTTCGGTCGTCAGAAACATCTTTACGGTATTTATCGTAAAATGAAGCTTAAAAAAGCTTCTTTTTCTGAAATTAATGACGTGTTTGCTTTTCGGGTTAATACTCAAGACATTGATTCGTGTTATCGGGTTCTGGGTGCCTTACATCAAATTTATAAACCCGTTCCACAGCGTTTTAAAGATTATATTGGTATTCCTAAAGCAAACGGGTATCAATCCTTGCATACGACCTTGTTTGGTCCTTTTGGGGTTCCTCTGGAGGTTCAGATTCGGACTCATGATATGGAGAAAGTGGCTGAAAACGGAGTTGCTGCGCATTGGATCTACAAATCCGAAGGTTTGGAAGTGAATGAAGCGCAACTTCGTGCGCGCGAATGGGTGCAACGTTTATTAGAAATGCAGCACAGTGCGGGTAATTCCCTTGAATTTATTGAAAACGTTAAAATCGATTTATTTCCCGATGAGGTCTACGTATTTACGCCTAAAGGCCATATTTTAGAATTGCCTAAAGGGGCGACGCCGGTGGATTTTGCCTACACAGTGCATTCCGACGTGGGTAATCATTGCATCGCAGCGAAGGTCAATCGACGGTTGGTGCCGTTAAGTTTGCCTTTAAGTAATGGTCAGACCATTGAGATTATCACGTCGACTAACGCCCATCCAAATCCGGCTTGGTTGAATTTCGTTGTCACCGGCAAAGCGCGCAGCAATATTCGACACGTTTTGAAAAATCAGCAATACGCCGAATCCGTGGAGCTCGGTAAGCGGCTGCTTGAACAATCTTTGGCTGAAACAGGAAGTGACTTTGCTAAAGTTCCGCCAGAAACGTTGCAGGCTATCTTGCGCGATATGAACTACAAAACCGAAGCTGAATTGTTATATGCCATTGGCGTGGGTCATGAAATGGCGATGTTGGTTGCGAAAAGGCTCTCTTACACACAAGACGGCTCTGACAAAAGCACAATCACAAAACATAAGCCGCTGGTAATTAAAGGCACGGAAGGTATGGTGGTGCATTTTGCGGACTGTTGTCAGCCTATTCCTGGCGATAAAATTGTTGGACGATTTCAACAAGGACGGGGCATTATTGTCCATACCAGCGATTGTCTGAAAATTAACGAGTCTCGTGGCGCGCCTGCGCAATTGATTACTTTGCGTTGGGATGATCAGGTGACGGGGGAATATTGGGTTGATGTGACGGTAGAAGTTAGTAATGAGCGTGGCGTGCTTGCGGCATTAGCGACTGCGATAGCGGAAGCAGATTCCAATATTGGCAATATTAACGTGGATCAGCGTGATGGCAAACATAATGCCGTCACGTTTGCGCTGAGTGTTCGAGATCGACAACATTTAGCCCGCGTCATGCGCCGTTTACGTGCGGTCAAAGTTGTCATGCGTTTGTATCGCAAGGGATTGACAAAGAGTTAATGGGGAGTGCTCCCAAGAGAATAAAACAAGCAATCGACTAAATTTTACGAGGATTAATTGATGCAAGCCATTCATACTGAGTTAGCGCCTGCGGCAATTGGCACTTACAGCCAGGCCGTTCGCTCCGGTAATACCGTTTATTTATCCGGGCAAATTCCTTTAGATCCGAAAACCATGCAGCTGTGCAGCGAGGATATTCGGGCCCAGATTGAGCAAGTACTGATGAATTTATCCGCCGTGTGTGAAGCCGCCGGGGGCAAGTTAAGTCAAATTATTAAACTTAATGTCTATCTTATGGATTTGAGTCACTTTCCCTTAATTAATGAAGCAATGTCTCGTTATTTTGTGGAGCCTTATCCTGCCCGCGCGGCGATTGGTGTTGCTGCTTTGCCGCGAGCGGCACTGGTTGAAATGGACGGTGTTATGATCGTCGATTTGGCTATGAATCAGCAAGGATAAGTCATGCTAGTGCACATGGCGTTGGTAATTTTGAGTGCAGCGATACTGGTTTTTTTTGCGGACGAGTGTGTTGCTTTATTAAAAAAACTGTTTGCAATTCCTGGCGTAACGTTGTTTTTACCGTTTATTTTAGCGACGAACTTGCTTTTCTTTGTCGAAGATGAAGTGACTTCACTTTTAGAGGTGATGTATGATTTCTTGATGCTGTTGAGTCAAGGGATGGCGTCATTTTTACCTGATTATTCATGGGCACATAAGGCCTGTCAGGCGATAGCTTTAGCGTTGCTGTCCATCTTGCCGGTTTGGATTGCGGATGCTTGGAGTTGGCGTAAAACATTCAATTTCTTTCCTTATCCAATCCTGTTAGGAACCGTAGTTTGGTTAGTGTGGGTGACACCGTTTGTGGTGTTGGGAACTTCTTTATAGGTCATAATAGTGCTTTTTTGGAGCTTGAGCGGAAGGTTCAAGTGCAGTAGAGACGATCGTTGGTGATGTTGTGAAAAAACAAGATTTTTATTTTGAGTTACCTGCTGAATTAATTGCGCAGTACCCGCTTGCGAAGCGTACTGATTCTCGTTTGCTGGTCTATCGACGTGGCTCGAACCATTATAGCCATCAATATTTTAATGAGTTGCCGTCTCTTCTTGAGCCAGGTGATTTGTTAGTCATGAATAATAGCCGGGTCATTCGAGCGCGCTTTTATGGCTGTAAATCAACGGGGGGGCAGGTCGAATTTTTAGCTGAACGAATTTTGGATCAACACCGTTTTCTTTCACAAATTAAAAGCAGTAAATCACCCAAACCTGGTGCATGGATTAGCTTGCAAGGTTCATGGCAGGTTGAAATTTTAGGCCGACAGGATGATTTATTTGAATGCCGCGTGAATGGTGATGTTCATGCCATGCTCGATGACATTGGGCATATGCCCTTACCACCTTACATTAAGCGTGGCGATGAGCTTGCCGATCAGGAGCGATATCAAACGGTTTATGCACAACATAAAGGCTCGGTCGCCGCACCCACGGCCGGCTTGCATTTTGATCAGGACTTACTTCAAACATTGGAAAAAAAAGGAGTTCGGATTGCTTATACCACCTTGCATGTTGGTGCGGGGACTTACCAGCCTGTGCGGTGTGAAGATATTGTGAATCATAAAATGCACTATGAGCGGCTAGTGATTAGCGAGGAGCTGGTTGATGCGGTGAACACCACTCGAGCCATGGGGCAACGAGTGATTGCCGTGGGGACCACGTCATTACGAAGTTTAGAGAGTGCTGCTCACCAAGGTGTTTTACAAGCCGGTGAGCGAGACACGAATATTTTTATTTATCCTGGTTATGAGTTTAAAATTTGTGATGGTTTAATTACCAATTTTCACTTGCCTGAATCCACCTTATTGATGTTGGTGAGTGCTTTTATGGGCTATTCAAATGCTATGGCCTTGTATCAAGAAGCGATCGCACAACAGTATCGCTTCTTTAGTTACGGGGACGCTTGTTTATTATTGTAATTTGTAGGGTGCGCTATGTCTGATTATTGTTTGATTCCAGTTTTATCGAGCCAAGCAGGTTCTTGTTTGACGTTTGAAAACTGGCAACAAGCGGGAGCCACTCACGGTGTTTACTCTCTTGAAGCTTTATTAACCAAACCTGGAATGGGTGTGCTTCAGGGGTTTCGAAACTTACGTCATTATACCGCATGGCCTGGAAAAATCATTCTCAATGCGTGCTTGCCTCCTCTTGCGGCGACAGGTGATTATCTTGTGCGTTCGCCTTATGACGGCAGTAAGATCACCATTTCAAACGACGTGTTGTTGGCATTGATTCATCATTTGCAAGCGGATTATGTGATTTGGCCCACTGCCGATTTGGAGGAGGCGCTGTGTGCTGACAAAACGCATCAATGTTTAGTTCCTGGGCTTAATCATTTCCCCGATGGAACGTCGTTATTTTACGGGACTCACGATGAAAGCCTTGATGAGTGGACATCGCATATCTCGCATGATGCCTCGTTGTCATTATGGTTAGAGAGTGACAAACCCGCTGCGGATGCGCTGTTGGGCACGATCTATCATCATCAGGGGGCGTATCATCTTTTAGCATTAGACTATCAAGATGATTTTCTGCCGTTAGATGAGACTTGCAGCTGTTTGACATGCAAGGAAGGCTATACTCGCGCCTACCTTCATCATTTGCTTCAGCATACTCCGTTGTTAGCGCAACGTTTCTTGATTTTGCACAATTATAACTTTCGCAGCAGATGCTTGATGAATTTAGGAGGACAGTAGTCATTTACCTGGTGGCAAATTCTCGCTATGATGTTTCGCTCTGCAAAAGTATAAAGTATAACGAATTAAAAAATAATAGCTTATTAGGCTTAATTAAGGGGAAAATTGATGGGTTTATTGATAAGCAATGCGATGGCTGCGGCATATCCTATTTCTGGTGTTGCGCAGGCAGGCCCGCAAGACAGCACGTTTTCGCTGGTCATGATTGCGGCTGTTTTTGTTTTAATCTATTTCATGTTAATTCGCCCGCAAAACAAACGTGCTCAAGAGCATCGTGAACTCGTCAATCAGCTTAAAAAAGGGGATGAGCTTGTGACGACCGGTGGTTTTGTTGGCAAAGTTGTGAGTATCAATGAACAATTCATGAAAATTAGCCTTGCTGATGGGGTTGATGTGCATGTACAACGCAATGCCGTGAGTTTGGTATTGCCTAAAGGCACGATAAAATCCCTTTAATTTTTACATTTGTCAGGATCACGAGGATATGCAAAACAAATACTCAACTTGGAAGAATGTAGCGCTGATTGCAGTTGCAGTGCTTGGTCTTATTTACGCTATCCCTAATTTATATAGCGACGATCCAGCCGTGCAAATTTCCTCCGATGCTGCCATCGACATGGAGCAACTTAAGCAAGATGTTGTTGATATTTTGGATCATGCGCATCTGGATTATGATGCCGTGAGTGAGAGCAATGAGCGCGTGGAGGTAAGGTTTAGTTCAACGGACACGCAGCTTTTAGCCCGCGATGAAATTAAACGTGAATTAGGGAGTGGGTACACGGTTGCACTTAACCTTGTTCCTGCGACACCAACATGGCTAAGTCGTATTGGTGCTGATCCGATGAAGCAGGGACTTGATTTGCGTGGCGGCGTGCACTTTTTACTTGAAGTTGACATTGAAAGCGTGATCAAACGGCGTTATGAAGGGCTCATGAAAAATCTCGGTCAAGATTTACGAGAGCAGGGCGTTCGTTATGCGGGACTTCGTTATTTTCCTAACAAAGGTATTGAAATTAATTTTCGTGCTTCAGAGGCGATGTTACAAGCTTTTGAAGACCTTAGGAGTCATTATCCAGGTACGATTTTCACGCAAGCTGCCAAAACTAATCAGCTACGCATTGCATTAGCACCAACGGAATTAAATTCAATTCGTCAAAATACCATTGAGCAAACGATGGGTATTTTACGTAATCGTGTGAATGAATTGGGCATTGGTGAAGCGGTCGTTCAGCAACAAGGCGCTAAACGGATCGCGGTCGATTTGCCGGGCATTCAAGACGCTGCGCGTGCGAAGCAAATTTTAGGTGGAACAGCAACTCTTGAGTTTCATATGGTTGATCAAGACAATGATCCCACGCTTGCCAAGCAAACAGGCGCTATTCCGGTGAATAGTAAATTGTATGTGATGGACGGTCGGCCATTGTTGTTGAAGCGGCAAATTATATTGAGCGGCGATGCTATTACCAGCGCGACCTCAGGGTTTGATCAACAAACCGCCTCAGCTTCGGCTCAAATTCAACTTGGCGGTGGCGGTGAAGGTTTATTCACTAAAACAACGCGTGATAATATTGGTAAAAGAATGGCCATCGTTTTTGTTGAAACTAAAGCCATTCTTCAAAAAATGGGTGATAAAGAAAAACGTGTGACCCATCGTGAGGAGCGCGTTATCAGTGTGGCGGTTATCCAAAGTGCGTTAGGTAATAATTTTCAAATCACGGGATTAACTGACAGTAAAGAGGCGAGCAATCTTGCCTTATTACTGCGTGCGGGTGCTTTACCTTCTGTCATTTATCCGGTTGAAGAACGAACGGTTGGTCCATCGCTTGGAAAAGAAAATATTCACCGCGGTTTAGTTTCTCTTGAAGTTGGAATGGGACTAATTTTGCTCGTGATGTTGGTGTATTATCGATTTTTTGGTTTGGTTGCCGACATTGGCCTTTTCCTTAATCTTATTCTACTGAGTGCGGTGTTATCGATGATTGGTGCAACGCTCACGCTTCCAGGAATTGCAGGTTTTGTTTTGACCGTGGGGATGGCCGTTGATGCGAATGTTTTAATTTATGAACGAATTCGAGAAGAGTTACGGCTGGGGGTTTCGCCACAAGCAGCACTTTACGCGGGCTATGAGCGAGCGTTTGCGACGATTGTTGATGCTAACGTTACTACGTTCATTGTTGGAATAATTCTGTTTGCCATTGGAACAGGGCCTATTCGAGGGTTTGCCGTTATCTTATGTTTGGGCTTATTGACCTCCATGTTGACCAGCGTGACTTATACTCGCGCTATTGTAAATTGGTATTACGGTGGTAGAAGCGTGAAAAAATTATCCATCGGTATATAGAGCGATGCTAGTTGACGAGGCAGTCGGAGTGATACAACAATTTTAAGGCGAGATTTTAATGGAACTTTTTAATCCAAATTCAACGATCGATTTTATGGGTGTTCGCCGGTGGACGGCGGTATTTTCTATTCTAATATTTTTAATCTCCATCAGTGCTCTGATTGTCAATGGATTAAAATGGGGTCTTGATTTCACAGGCGGCACACAAATTGAAGTCAGCTATCAAGATGCTGCTAATTTACAAGCGATTCGAAATAGTCTTTATAAGGTTGGCTTTAATGAAGCTCAAGTGGTGAGCTATGGAACATCCAAAGATGTGTTGATTAGTCTGGCTCCACATCAAGATCTTGATGAAAATGGTTTGGTGGATCGGGTGATGACCGCATTACCAACGGCAACAAAGCAACGTGTTGATTTTGTGGGCCCGCAAGTGGGTGCTGAGCTTGCCACGAAAGGCACTTTAGCCATTGTCGTTGCTTTATTAGCAACGATGATTTATATCGCGATGCGTTTTGAGTTTCGTCTGGCGGTCAGTTCTGCTGTGGCGTTAATTCATGATCCGGTTCTTATTCTGGGTGTTTTTTCCCTGTTTCATGTTGAGTTTGATTTAAAAGCGTTAGCCGGTCTTTTAGCGGTGATTGGTTATTCTCTCAATGATACGATTGTGGTTTTTGATCGAGTGCGTGAAAATTTCATTAAAATCAGGCGAGTCACACCTCTTGAGCTGATGAATATCTCGATTAATCAGACGTTGTCTCGAACCATCATGACATCCTTGTTGACTCTGTTTGTGGTGGTTGCTTTGTTTGTTTATGGTGGAGAAACCATTCGTGGGTTTTCTCTGGCATTAATTATTGGCATTGTGATTGGAACTTATTCCTCTATTTATGTCGCGGGGGCGCTGGCGGTGGTCATGGGGCTTGATCGTAAAGACTTTATTCCGGCTGACCGTAAAGAGATTGACGACAGGCCCTGATTTTTTCTTTTAATGTTGATTGCGTTCAACTTAACATACAATGCGATGTTGCGAAGGAGTTAACCTTCGCATAAGCCATCGATTTTTGCAGCACAAATAAAATCATTCAGTGACAGGCCTTGTAAGGCATGCGTCATGAATTTAACGTGGCAATAATTATAGCCTATTTCGAGATCGGGATGATGATTCTCCTGATTTGCAAACCATGCGATCGCATTCACAAAGGCCATGGTTTCGTAAAAATTGTTAAACGTAAACGAACGTTGAATATGCTGATGATCCTTGGCCACTTTCCAGGCTTGATTCAATTGCGGCAATAGATTTTTAATTTGTTCCGCATGAAGCGCTTCACCTATTCCTTCACAAGATTCACAGTGCTTTTGTTTTAAATCGCTCATCAGTTAAGACTCCAGGTTAGATCATTATTTTCGTAAGAGTTGTCAAAAATCGTTTATTTTGGGCATGAGTTCCAATGCTTACTCGCAAATGATGGGGTAAGCCATAAGGCGTTAAAGGTCGGACAATCACGCCTTCGGCCAAGAGTTTGTTATCAATGGCGAGACTATTTGTTTTACAATCAAAAGTAATAAAATTCGTATGCGAAGGAAGGTGCGGTAAATTCAGTTGATTTAATCCTTCGATCATTTGGGCCATTCCCTCGGCATTGACGTGCAGTGTTTTTTGAATGAAATTGGGATCATCTAAAGCGGCTTCTGCCGCAACAAGAGCGGCTTGGTTGACGGTGAAAGGCAGTTGTACGCGCAGGAGCAGATCAATGATGGCAGGATCAGCAATTGCATAGCCTAAACGTAATGCGGCAAGACCATAAAGTTTTGAGAAAGTTCGAGTGATGACTAAATTAGGATAACGCTGTTGCAATTCGAGTGAGTATTGACTTCCTTCGGGGTGAGCGTACTCATGATACGCCTCGTCCAAGACGACGATCGTTGATGAGGGAATACCATGTAATAAACGGTTAATTTGCTCATTATCAATGATTAATCCCGTGGGATTGTTGGGGTTTGCTAAAAAAACAAGCGCAACATCGTGGGCAAGGCATGCGGAGATCATGGCGTCTATGTTCACTTGATAATCGGTAGTAACGTCGATGGTGAGGATGGGGATCCCCATGATTTGGGCTTGAATTGCATAGGTAATAAACGCATATTGATGCGTGAGCATGAATTTTTTTTGACCAAGAGCAAAAATGTTCAGTAAAAACCAAAAAATATAGTCCGACCCATTGGACAACATCAGCATGGATGGAGTAACCCCTAATCGTTCGGCCAACTTAGGATAGAGAGGGTGATTCGTGGGTGAAGGATAGAGCGCAAGCTGGTGAGGGGTAAGGTGGGCTAGCGCTTTTTGAGCAAGTGGACTGCATCCCAGTGGATTTTCATTGCTGGCAAGTTTAATAATGTCCGTAATTCCTTGCTCCCGAGCTAATTCGTCAATGGATTTTCCGGGGACATAAGGTTTGAGAGATTGAATACCAGGGTGTGTTAATAAATGGTAATCACAAGACAAAAAAAACTCCTTACGGTTTCATGTGGTTTCATCTTACCGAACTTGATTCAAAATAGAAACTGCAAGGTTAATGATGCATTGATTATGCTTGAATTGCTTTCGTATTCGCAGTAGCCTACGCACCGCAACCAACCGCATGGACAATGGATGATGAACCCTCAGCAAGGATTTTCCTTTATGGAAATTCTTATCTCGTTATGTGTACTTATGACCATTTCTTTAAGCCTTCTCAATGAACAAATCGTGATTAAACGACGACTTCATGCTATGCAGCATCAAGGGCTCGCAGATTTAGCTCAAGATAATCAAGCTGAACGCCAATACTTCCAATCCTCAAAGGACGTCTTACGTTGAGTCAAAACAACAAAGGGTTTGGCTTAGTTGAATTCATGCTGGCGTTATTGCTAGGAACGTGTTTGTTGATGTTGATGGTGCGTCATTATTTAACAATGAAACAGCAAAGCGCTGCGACGGCCCTCGTTTTAGACCAGGCCTATGATCAACAACTGATCACCGAACTGATTCGTACCAGCATACAGCAGGCGGGGTTCACGCCCTGTGCACCTCTTCGTAGCTTAATTGCTTATGATGACTCACATCATCCTCTAGAAGGTTTGGTCCTGAATGCGGGTGATAACAAAGCATTACAAATTTCACGCATGAGCGAAGATTTTACGATTGTTCGAGAGATCATTTCAACGACGCAATTGCGGGTAGACGCCGTGGTTCGTGATTTTAATGTTGGTCGTAAGATTCTGATTGCTGATTGCTTTCAGGCTGAAATCAATACAATACAATCGATACATCGTGAAGGAAAATTGGGGTATTTAAGACTCAAAAATCCATTGCATAACACGTACGAATCCACCATTTATATCGGCGCTTGGCTCCAGGAGCGTTTTTTTATTGATAAAAATCAACAAGATGAAAATGCGTTGTATTATCAATGGCAACACCCTGAGGAGTTAAGTGATGAGGTTAAGGGCCTCGTCGTTAACGTAGAAACCTTGGGTGTGAAACGTCTTGTTAGTATTGATTTTTTATTGAGGGATAGGAAGGCGTGGCACATTGAAACGGCAGTGCGGGTATGAAACGCCAACGTGGGATTGTTCTTTTCATGACATTGCTGCTTTTAGGAATCGTGAGTGCTTTAATTGTTGCTCAACTGGAGATGGTTTTACTGCACCAAAAAGCAACACAGCAAGTTGTCGCACGAGGGCATCTTCGTCGTGATCTAGAAAGGTTGGCATTGCACATTATGAGCTCGTCGTCGTATCGTGCGTCATCGCATTGTACGATGGATGCTTTTCAAAATCCTAATGAAGTTGTTCAGCAATTAAAGCGAGGACTTGGGTGTCGTTTAACGCAATCTCAACAAAACTATGTTTATTGGGTTGAAGATTTAGGGGTTCAACCTTGTTTATATGTTATGGTTCAAAAGGTGCGTCACAGTACGCGGCATTGGCGTTTAACGCTCGCTCATGACGGTGATAATCAGGATTATCTGCAAATTCGGGTGGCCGAATTGGTTGATGATCGTCTATGCCATGGTGTCAACATGATGAAGATCACCCCGGGTGTAGTCAGTTGGCGGTATTGGTCGGAAAATTAGTCCATGGCCTTTTTTAAGTTCCTCGCTTGAGAAAAACAGAGACAGCACCCGTACCGCCATGTCGAGGAATGGCGCTGTGAAAAGCGAGTACCTCAGGAATTTGGCGTAGCCAGTGGTTAATAAGACTTTTAAGGATAGAGGCTTCGGCATCAAGCCCGCCTTTGCCATGGATGATTAAGACACATCGATAATTTAAGTTTATTTGTTGTGCCAGGAATGTTAATAGTGCATTTTCTGCTTGATTCGCACATAGTCCATGCAAGTCCAGTCGTGCTTGCCAGGGTATCAATCCGCTTTTTAATTCTCGAAAACGTTTGTTGGGAAAATCATGGTGTTTAAAGGCGAGGATGGTTTGAGCATGCACTGGCTCGGGGTATAAACTTGATACATGGACGTCCAATTTTTTTGTGCAGGGTGTCATTATTTCCCTTCGGTGAGCAGAACGAATCACTGGCAGCGCTTGTGGTTTTTGTTCCGGAGCTTTTTTTTCACTTTTTCGTAAAGGTGTCACTCCGTTCATTTGAGAACGAAACAACTGTTTTTCTTGCTCAAAAAGATCATGATTTGTCATTTTATTTCTCAGCGACAATGTGTAAAATATATACCACTTTGGTGAAATATAAGTTATTTTGCAATTTTCGTGATAAACGTAAAATTTAACACAATTACAGTAAGGAATGTACTTTATGCCTACAACAATTACTATCAATCCAAAAACAAATTTAAAAGGTGAGGATGCAAAATGTTTTTTTAATTTTTTGACAGCTCAAAAAGAATTAGGTGTTTCTTATTTTAAGCCGAAAAGCACGTTTAATTTTGAAGAAAATACAATTTATTTTCAGTCTGGTTTCCTTTGTGAAAATGGGCTTGATGGTTCTTATAAGGGTAATATCGTAGGGCGTGAGATAGGTCAAGGTGCATTTGCCGTCGTTCATCAGATTGAGCAAGCTGTCCAAGTGACAGGTCTTGAGTTTATTCCCAGCGGCTATACTCAACCACGAGTAATTAAAATTCAACAACATTGCGCTTGTCCTTCCGCTCGAAAGCAGTGTGCAGGGCAAAAACATCATTCGTTGCAGTCCTTCCATAAGGAGGTTGATATTTCTCGACAAATACCACACCTTCATTTTGGTAGTCCAGTCATCGAGTCCACCCACAGTTATGTCACCATGAACGAGGTTCCAGGACAAGAGCTATTTCACATTATTGGTGCTGATATTCAAACATCGAATCGACTAACGTTGCAGCAGCGATTTGCTTTGAGTTTGGAGATTCTACAGGCGGTAATTTCACAAGTCAAAAAATGCGGCGTGATTCATCGTGATCTGAAGCCTGAAAATATAAAAGTAGTGTTAGAACCACCGATGCAGGTCAATATTTTTGATTATGGTCTTGCAATTAAGTTCTCAGACGATCAGCGGCAGATGATGGAAATAGAGAAATGCGGTAGCTTAGTTTATATGGCCCCTGAGGTGATGTTGTTGTTGGATAAACATGACACAGCAAGCCCCGCACAAGATGTATTTTCAGTAGCTCGAGTTTTATATTTGATTTGGGGTGGACTTGATAACAGTTATATTGTGGATATAGAGTCTAAAGACTATCTGATGCACGCGGACCGCGATTATTTGACAAAGTTGTCGTCTTTATTTCAATCGATTCCATTAAACCAAGCCAATGTATTGAAGCATTTGAAACTTGACGATAAGATTAAGCTTCTTTTTAAAAAAATGCAGGCATTTAAATCAGAACATCGTATTACCATCGAACAGGCTTTTGATGAGTTTACAACCATGCAAGCAGTCTTTCATTGTTATCAACAAGACGCTGTAAACGTCATGGCAAAACCAGTCTCAGCAGGCGATCCACGATTTTTTGCAACGACTGAACAAGCTGTTAAATCTGCGCCACCGAAGAGTCCTGTGCATGTCATTCAACATCACACGGCAGCTGAAAGTAGATTTGAAACTACAGTTTGATGACGCACTAGGTATTTTAGAGCTTAAGCGTTATTCTACGTTCATGTTGTTTATTTTAATTGAAGGGTGTCATGTCGTATACGTCGTTTATGAAAGCAGCTAATGAATTAACCACAATTCTTGATTTTTTACGCTATGGAATAAGCCAGGCTAATCAACATGGTTTGGTCTATGGCCATGGCACAGATAATTCGGAAGATGATATTTGGTCACTGATAGCGTCGACCTTGTCATTGCCTTTTGATGTTAACCCGCTTTTTTTGCACGCTAAGTTGACTGAGGATGAAAAAATAAAGCTGACGGATCGTCTTGTTGCACGTATCATCAAACGAATTCCAGTGCCTTATCTTCTGCAGGAAGCTCACTTTTGCGGATTGAGTTTTTTTGTGGATGAGCGTGTATTAATTCCACGTTCACCCCTTGCTGAGTTGATTCAACAGCAATTTTCACCTTGGGTTGAGCCGGATAACGTGACGCGTATTCTTGATTTATGCACTGGCAGTGCTTGCATTGCAATTGCTTGTTGCGAAGCTTTTCCAGAGGCACGGGTTGACGCCGTCGATTTATCCACTCATGCTCTTGAGGTTGCGACAATTAATCAACAACGTTATCACTTAGAAGAGCGACTTCATCTCATTCATTCCGATTGTTGGGCGAATGTTCCTAAGGGATGCCGTTACGATATTATTGTGTCGAATCCCCCTTACGTGAGTGATGACGAAATGTCGACCTTGCCCGCTGAATATGGCCATGAGCCTGATTTGGCCTTACGAGCGGCTAATCATGGTTTGGCTGTCGTTGAAAAAATATTAAGTCATGCTCATCATTACTTGAGTGAACAAGGAATTTTAGTGGTTGAAGTAGGAAATTCACAAGAAGCCCTGATGGAGGCCTATCCCGATGTTCCGTTTGTTTGGCTTGAATTTGCGCATGGCGGTGATGGTGTTTTCTTGCTCACAGCAGAGCAATTGTTGAGTTATTTTAATTGTTGAGATCAGGGGATCGAGACCATGAGCGGCAACACCTTTGGGAAATTGTTTAAAGTGACGTCATTTGGTGAAAGTCATGGCAAGGCGCTTGGCTGTGTTGTGGACGGTTGTCCACCTAAAATGCCTTTAACGGAAAAAGATATTCAGCCTTTTCTTGAAAAACGCAGACCAGGGCAATCAAAATACACCTCACAACGCCGTGAAACGGATCAAGTTCAAATTTTATCGGGCGTGTTTGAAGGCTTAACCACGGGTGCACCGATTGCGATGATGATTTATAATGAAGATCAGCGCTCTCGTGATTATGACGACATTAAAGATTTATTCCGTCCGGGGCATGCTGATTTTACTTATTATCATAAGTACGGTCATCGCGATTATCGTGGCGGTGGACGATCGTCTGCTCGTGAAACGGTGGCACGTGTTGCGGCTGGGGCTATTGCGAGGCTGTATTTAACGCGCTATTTAGGCGTTGAGATTGTTGGGTTTGTCGAGCAAATTGGGCCTCTTGTTCTTGATTTTGTTGATGAACAATTTATTTTGAATAACCCTTTTTTTTGTCCTAACGATCATCAGCTTGAATCGATTGCAGCTTATATTGATGAATTACGGCGTCAAGGTGATTCGGCTGGTGCCCGTGTTGGTGTTCTTGCACGAGCGGTACCTGTTGGCCTCGGAGAGCCTGTTTTTGATAAATTGGATGCCTCTCTTGCTTATGCCATGATGTCGATTAATGCGGTGAAGGGCGTTGAAATTGGCGCAGGTTTTGAGGCAGTCACGCAATTAGGCAGTCAACATCGTGATGAAATGGATCGATGTGGTTTTTTAACGAATCATTCAGGGGGCATTTTAGGAGGGATTTCAACAGGGCAAACCTTACGAGTGAGTCTTGCTTTAAAACCGACGTCAAGTATTACCAAACCTGGAAAGACCATGACCACATACGGTGAAGAAACCACGGTTGTCACCAAAGGTCGTCACGATCCGTGCGTGGGGATTCGGGCTGTGCCCATTGCTGAGGCCATGATGGCATTGGTGATTATGGATTATTATTTGCAAGCCGGGAAATAAAGATTTCGATATTTTTTACGCCATTATTTTAAATTGTATGTCACTGTTCATACAGTTAACACGAGGAATGATGAATGAGTCGAGCATTGAATGTAGCAATTGTTGGCGCAACGGGCGCTGTGGGTGAAACCATGTTGACGGTTTTAGAGGAGCGTCATTTTCCTGTTCATGAGTTGCATTTATTAGCAAGTGAGCGTTCTGTGGGTAAAACGATGGTTTTTAACAATAGAGCGCTGCAGGTTGAAAATCTGGCTGATTTTGATTTTAGTCTAGTTGATATTGCTTTATTTTCAGCCGGTAGCAGTGTGTCCAAACAGTATGCTCCCATTGCAGTTCAAGCCGGTTGTGTTGTGATTGATAACACGTCTTGTTTTCGTTATGACGATGATATTCCGTTGATTGTGCCGGAAGTTAATGCGCATCGTATTGGCGATTATGAAAAACGCGGTATTATTGCCAATCCAAATTGTTCAACCATTCAATTGGTCGTGGCTTTAAAACCGATTCATGATGAGGTTGGTATTAATCGTATTAATGTGGCTACGTATCAAGCGGTTTCAGGCACAGGCAAGAAGGCCATCAGTGAGCTTATCAATCAATTGGGTGAG
Organism: Legionellaceae bacterium; assembly: GCA_030157805.1. Lineage (GTDB taxonomy): Bacteria > Pseudomonadota > Gammaproteobacteria > Legionellales > Legionellaceae > JAOAUB01. Next base: position 8,073 of record JAOAUB010000084.1, on the reverse strand, counting down.
CTATTGAATGGAAAGAATGTTAAATCAGTCGTTTACCCGCAACAAATTGCGTTTAATGTGTTACCCCATATTGATGACTTCCAGGAGAATGGTTACACCCGCGAAGAAATGAAAATGGTTTGGGAAACCAAAAAAATTCTTGAGGATGATTCGATAAGCGTTAATCCCACCACCGTTCGTGTTCCTGTTTTGTACGGCCACTCGGAAGCGGTTAATATTGAGATGAAAACACCGTTTTCTGCGGACGAAGCTCGAAGCTTGCTTGCTCATGCACCGGGAGTGAACGTCATGGATGATCCAGCCAAGTTACTTTATCCGACGGCGTTTACCCATGCTGTTGGGCATGATGACGTGTTTGTAGGTCGTATTCGTGATGATATTTCGCATCCTTGTGGTCTGAACTTATGGATTGTGGCCGATAATATTCGTAAAGGAGCGGCAACGAACGCAGTTCAAATCGCAGAAATTCTGCAGCGTGACTATTTATAGTTTATAATGTACTTATTATGAGCGAGAAAAGTAAGTTTATTAATCCATTAGCACGCTTACGAGGTGGCAAGCGTGCCAAATCGTCTTGGCTTGATCCAACGGATTCGGCATCGTTGGATGTTCACTCCCAGGGACGTACGGTGCGTGCGCCCCACGATCCCGAATCTTATTTGTCTGAAGAAACCCAAAAAATGAATAATCAGCGTCGTGACATTGAACGACAAGGTGAACGTCAATTTGCAAAAGTGAACGCGAAGGAGCACTCTGATGAGGAGTTGCAAGCGACAGCTGGCGATGAATTACAGCATGATTTATTGCAACATCCTTGGTTTGAAGGACAACGTTTTGACGGTATTGATGATAATACTCCGGAGCCGGCATTAAACTCAGCAGCTCGTAAAGATTTTGATAATGCACGGCGTGAGCAAGAAATGGAAAAGCAATTGCGTTTGGGGCTTGCACCCGGGCCTAAATTTAGTTCAACACCCAAACCGCCGATGGGGTAATATGTCATGACGATTGCCAACGATATTATTAATTGCCGTAGGCCTGATTTTGATGCTTATTTGAGGCAAGGCGAGTCGTTGGATGATATTGACGAGTATGGTTTTACGCCGTTGATTGAGACGGCCATTACGCGCCAACTTGTTATCATGGAGCAGTTGTTGGCGCGAGGTGCCGACATCAACAAACCGGACTTGACGGGCCGGACAGCCTTGCATTGGGCTGTGGATAACCATGATTTACCGCAAATCACGCTATTATTGCGGCACGGCGCCGATCCTAATGCTTACACCCGATCGGGTTTGTCGGTTTTGGTGTATCCGATATTACGTGGCCAGCATGATTTAAAGCATCTTCTGTATCAGTACGGTGCTAAGCTTGATTTTGCAATGGCATTTATTCATGCCAAATTGCTGGGACATCGTTTTGAGTTATCGGGTTATGTCGATATCGTGAGTGCTCAAGGTGAGTTTATTGAGCTCAACTACGAAGGTTTTATTCTAGAGTTTACCGTGGCTGTGATTCGTGATTCGTTGCGGCGTTTTACCAGCAGTTATTCGACCCGTCATTTACGGCAATTTTTTCCTTGGGTTTATACCGTGATGGATGCGTTTCACCTGGCAGGTGAGTTGCTGACCTTACAAAGTGTGCCTGTGTTTCAGGAGCAGCATCTTGAACAATTGCAACACGTCATCAAGTCGCCCATGTTGATTTTACCGGCGGCCAGCCGCGGTCATGCCATGTGTTTTGTGAAACATCAGCAGTGGTGGGCTAAAATTGACAGAGGCGAAAACAGTCTGACGGAAGGTTGCATCAATATCTATCAAATAACACGCCCTGATCGTTTTAACGTGTCATTTTTACGCGAGTTTCTCTATAAAAAACAAAGTCGTGAGTATTTCCATCAAGCGATCAATCAACAGTTAGGTTTAGTTCCGGTGGGACAATTACCAATAAGCGCTCAAATTAGTGGCAATTGCTCTTGGGCTAATGTGCAAGCGGCCCTGCCTGTTGGTATTGCGTTACAACAAATGGCATTGAATCATGTTTATGAAACTCGTGCGGTGATAGGTCTTTATGATGCATGGGTGGAATGGGACAAAGAGCGCGCGATTGATGAATGTGTTCATCGATTCTATCTGGCTGATCCTGCAGGTAAAGCGAGTCTTGCAGCGATGTTAGGCGCTGTTCTTTTTCAAGCATGCGATCATTCCAACTCAGAACACATTCAACGCGCAGAAAAGATTTTAACGATCCTGATGTTGCCAAAATATTATTATGTTTTGAAAAGTTATCTTGAAATTTATTGCGTTAAACGCTTAACAAGACGCGGCAACAATTTATTAAAATTGCTTGATGATTGTGGCGTTAATCCGAACATTGGTGTCACGCCGATAGCCACGGGATTAAAAAAGAAAGAAAAATAAATTTTTTTGATCATCGAGTCAATCACGATACCTCACCATTTGTTCCGGAGAACTCGTACTGAGTAAAGATTGCACTCCGCGGACAAGCCGCGGAGTGTAGACTGATCGAAACAGCGGTTAAGACCAATTATTCAGATTTATCCAATGATGATGCTGTGTGATTTCCTGAATGAGCTTGATTTGACGTGGGCTTATGCTGATGCTCACTCCCTTTCTTCTCAGCTTCGTTGCCAGTGTTATGAGGATTGGCTTGCTGCTTCGCGGGTGCGTTACCTCGTTGTGGATTAGGTCGTCTTGTTTGTTGTTGTGGGTTGCCCTGTGTTGTTCCTTGTCCTTGCGTGTTCCCTGAGGCCGTTGTGGGCTTTCTTTGAGCGGGGTTACGTTGTTGTTGGTTGTTTTGATTTCCTCCCCGACGTCGACGTGGATTTCTCGATAAATTTCCTGAGTTGGGTTGTTGTGCTCGCGGATGTTGAGAAGGTCTGTCTGACGGGGTCGTTGGGGTCGCGGGCGTTGTGGACGCTGTTGTTACCGTAGTAGCGTTGCCAAACATGCGACGCCAGAGGTTTCGTAGAAGATGGCCTGTGGTTGATTTTCGGGTGGTCATTTGGGTCGAATCAAATGGCTTAACGGCCGGTTCTTTTCGTAATTCCGCGCCTTGATCGGCCCGGGTAATGACGGGCTCAGGAGCTTGAATGAGACTGTAGCTTGGTTTTTTGTTTTTACCAGTTTGGTCTTCTTTGATGCGCGTTAGCGTGTAGTGTGGTGAGTGCATGTAAGGATTGGCAATAATGAGAACGTTAACGCTATGACGTTTTTCGATGCTCAGAAGATAATCCCGTTTTTCGTTCATAATGAACGTTGCCATTTCAACGGGTAATTGCACTTGCACCTCCGTTGTTTTTTCTTTAAAGGCTTCTTCTTCAATTAAACGAACAATCGACAAACTTTGTGACTGAATGTTTCGTACCGTGCCTCGACCTTCGCAGCGCGGGCAGGTTTCTTGAGCATGTTCGCCGAGAGAAAGTCTTAAGCGTTGACGAGACATTTCTAACAACCCAAAACGCGAAATACGACCCACTTGAATACGTGCTCGATCGGCTTTTAAGGCGTCTTTTAAGCGAGTCTCGACTTCACGTTGGTTTTTGGTGGAATTCATGTCAATAAAATCGATGACAACCAGACCGCCTAAGTCACGTAATCGTAATTGACGAGCAATTTCATTTGCCGCTTCAAGGTTGGTGTTGTATGCCGTTGTTTCAATGTCGGAACCGCTAGTTGCCTTGGCCGAGTTCACATCAATCGAGACAAGAGCTTCAGTTCGATCGATGACTAAAGCACCGCCGGAAGGTAACGCAACTTCACGTTGGTACGCGGTTTCGATTTGGCTTTCAACCTGATGATAACTAAACAAAGGAATATGGCTGTTGTAAAGTTTCAGATGAGGTAAAAAATCAGGTTTGACTTGTTCAATATATTGTTTTGCTTTGATGTATGAAACATGGTCATCGATAATGATTTCATCGATTGATTTACGTAAGTTATCACGAATCGAACGAAGAATAACATCGCCTTCTTGATGAATAAGGCAGGGCGCTAATTGGGTATTATAAGCGTTTTTAATCGATTGCCATTGGTTACATAGCATGTTCAAATCGGCCTGTAACTCATCGTTGTTTTTACCAACGCCAGCGGTACGAATAATGAGTCCCATTTCTTCAGGGAGTTGTAAGGCGTTTAAAGTTTCTTTGAGTTCATCGCGCTCATCACCTTCAATACGTCGTGAAATGCCGCCGGAGTTTGGGTTGTTAGGCATTAATACCAAATAACAGCCTGCTAAAGTAATGAAGGTCGTTAAAGCCGCACCTTTGTTACCGCGCTCTTCTTTGTCCACTTGAATTAAAAGCTCTTGACCTTCTTTAATTAACGTTGTGATAGGAGGCTTTTCGTTCGGGTAGTCATCAAGATTTTTAGACAAGTATTCCGCAGCAATTTCTTTTAAAGGAAGAAAACCCTGCCGTTTAGCACCGTATTCAACAAACACAGCATCTAGGCTTGGTTCGCGACGGGTAACAACGGCCTTATAGATATTGCCTTTCTTCTTGATGTCTGAAGAAGTGTCAATATCTAAATCGTACAGATAATTATTTTTTACTAGGGCGACTCTAATCTCTTCAGGTTGAGTTGCATTGATTAACATTTTTTCCATGATGAACCTCGGTTGGGGCGCATTTCTTAATGGATGATGAGTAAGGTCTACAGGCGATATGGGCATAGACTTCACGCAAACGACGGTTGAGGCAACCGTGCACACTATTTAGGGTCTCATAAGGGATCTTGAGAAATTCGAGCCCAACAGGTCGTGTTATCTTTCTGTAACGAGAAAAATACAGTTTAGTGTGGTCACGATAAGGTGTGTCTAGCATGCGTGGGTATCTAGAATGAGTTTTTTCAATATGCCAATTGCCATGAGTATATACTCGTTGCGACGGATCTTTTTGGCGTTGTTGCAGCTTATTTTGCGTGCCGACGTACAACTTAGGTAACTGAGCGCGCTTAATTTCGCTGTGCCTAGCCAAAAAATCATTTGCTGTGAGTATCTTAAGCAAGTTGCTGCCTTAGTCTTGTCATCCTGGGTTTCCATTGAACACACGTTGTGGTTCTTAATTTTTTCTGCTATTGCAGTTCGGGGGGCTCATGGCCTTGGGTGTGTTTAGGCACCTGTTTGTGCTTTTTAAATGCACAACTTGGCGTGTTCCTGCCCGTAAAATTAATTACTTTGAGTGTAAAATCATTGCTTTTTTAGATAAGCATAAAAGCGATTCAATAGACCCTTAAGGGAAGCGCATTATTTAAATTGTTTTAATTTGGGCTGACCAATTTTAGGTCAGGCAATCTTTTTCATTATTCGTTATAATTTCGACGAGCTTCCCAAGAATAAATCTAGAAAAGCTACCTTGCATCATAACAAAAAAATTGTAGTAAGCCAACAAATAGGTTTAAAGTCATGAATGAAGTTAAATATTTGCAAGTCAATGATGAAGAAAATGGACAGCGTCTCGATAATTTTTTAATTCGAGTTTTAAAAGGCGTGCCAAAAAGTCATATTTATCGCATCATTCGTAGTGGCGAAATTCGAGTTAATAAAAAAAGAGCCCAGGCTTCAACTCGTATCGCAACGGGCGACTCGATTCGTCTTCCGCCCATTCGACACGCTGCCGATAAAGTGGTTAAAGTAACGGCCTCATTTGAACAGCGTTTACGAGAGTGCGTGATTTATGAAGATGATGCGTTGCTTGTTATCAATAAACCCGCAGGAATTGCGGTGCATGGCGGGAGCGGTATTTCCTTAGGTGTGATTGAAGCGCTAAGAAAAACACGGGTGGATTTAACGTATTTGGAGTTGATTCATCGTCTCGACAGAGAAACGTCAGGGTGTTTATTGTTAGCTAAAAAACGTAGTTTTTTACGGGAAGTACAGGCTTTGTTTGAAACTCGAGACGTTGAAAAAACGTATTGGACTATTTTGGCGGATGCATGGCAGGGGCCCAAATCACAATGGATTGAAGCGCCTTTACAAAAAAACACGCTTAAATCAGGCGAGCGGGTGGTGGTGGTGAGTGAGCAAGGAAAGGCTGCTAAAACGCAGTTTAAGCTCCTTGAAAACTATGCAACATCATGTTGGGTTGAAGTTCATCCACAAACAGGCAGAACACATCAAATCCGAGTTCATAGTGTTTGTTTAGGACATCCTATTATTGGTGATGAAAAATATGCTCAAAAAGAAGGGTTATTAACCGAGTTTTCAACAAAAATTCGTCTTTATTTGCATGCGCGCGCAATTCAATTTAATTTAAAGGGTAAACAATATTGTTTTCAGGCAGACTTAGATGAGCAATTTAAGCAGACCTTAGAGCAATTACGGGCAAGGAGTGCATCAGCGAATGGATAAGCGTTATGAACTCATTATTTTTGATTGGGAAGGGACTTTGGGCGATACCATCGGCCAAGCTATTCATCGCATAGCCGTTGAGGCAGGCAAGGCTGCTCTTGATCATGATGGGGTGATTGAGGACGCTTTTCAAGCGAATTTGAACCATGCGGCGAGAGGGTTTTTTCCAAGTTGGTCTGACGAGCAGATTGAGCAATTTTGTTTAAGAAAGAGCGCGTCATGCAAGAGCGAACCTTCGGATCTTTATTTATTGCCGGGAGCAAAAGCATTCATAGAACAGTTGCATCAGGCGGAAGTGGATTTAGCCATTGCGAGTAATAAAGGGCAGCAATCCTTGCAAAGTGCTTTGCACCGATCGGCTTTATTGCCTTTTTTTCGTATTACGCGCTCAGCAGGACAAACACCGCCCAAGCCGTGCCCTCAAATGTTAGAAGAGATTTTGGCGGAGTTGATGTTGACGCCGACGGATGCCTTAATGATTGGCGATTCGGTGTCGGATATTGAAATGGCAACGTTGATTGGTATGGACGTTATTGGATTTGATTATTATCATCAAAATACGGAAGCATTACTTCAAATGGGAGCTTTGCGTGTTTTTGATAGTTACTTGGATATAGCGCAATTTTTAAATTTACCTAATTAAGGATAAACACGCGATGAGTACACTAAACAGTTGGCCTAATATCCTTACTTTGTTACGTATTTTATTGATCCCTATTTTTATTGTTGTGTTTTATTTGCCGTTTTCCGGGGCACATGCCGTGGCCGCTATTATTTTTGCATTGGCAAGTTTTACGGATTGGCTTGATGGCTATTTAGCTCGTAAATTAGGGCAAATGTCGCCCTTTGGGGCTTTTCTTGATCCTGTTGCGGATAAGCTTTTGGTGGCGGCATCATTGCTTCTTCTTGTTGGTGCTAAAGATATTAATTACATTACGTTGCCGGCGATTGTGATTGTTGGGCGTGAAATTGTTATTTCGGCTTTACGGGAATGGATGGCTGAAGTTGGTAAGCGTGCGAGCGTGACCGTTAATTATATTGGTAAAGTCAAAACAACGGTGCAGATGATAGCGCTTGTGTTATTGCTTGCTTATCGTCCTGAGGACTCTTTTTGGGGTTTGTTGGGATTTGTTTTATTGTATGGGGCAGCTATTTTAACAATGTGGTCAATGATTATTTATATTGTGATTGCTTGGCCTGAGCTAACTAAAAAAGTTCAATAAAACTGCGACAAATTAGTTGACAGGATAGGAATTTTAGGTAGAATTCCAGCCCGTAGCGTAAGGTAAAAGGCGGGAATAGCTCAGTGGTAGAGCACAACCTTGCCAAGGTTGGGGTCGCGAGTTCGAGCCTCGTTTCCCGCTCCAAATTAAGCGACAGTTAAGTCGCTTTTTTTTTCGGTTTTTGCACCATCTTTAAGTTGTAAAATTGTTAATTAGGCTGTGTGGCAGAGTGGTCATGCAGCGGCCTGCAAAGCCGTGTACGCCGGTTCGATTCCGGCCTCAGCCTCCAAATCATGCCCAGGTGGCGAAACAGGTAGACGCAAGGGACTTAAAATCCCTCGGTGGTAACACCATGCCGGTTCGATTCCGGCCCTGGGCACCAATTACACATTTTGTAATTGTTCGCAAGAGTTCAAATTAGTACGTACACGGCTGTCCCATTAAAAATGTGACGTCTTTCCGAGCGTAGCGAGGAATCTCC
>JAOAUB010000083.1 GCA_030157805.1 Legionellaceae bacterium | reverse complement strand
ACATTCCCCGGTAGCTCAGTCGGTAGAGCGGATGACTGTTAATCATTAGGTCACATGTTCGAGTCATGTCCGGGGAGCCATATACAGCAAAGATTGTAGCAAATATCATAGATGTTCAGAAGTTTTCATGTAGAAGCAATGTAGAAAGATGGAGTAAGAGGCTTTAGCATCTGTAAGGAAATGTTGTCATTATGTCACCACTTTTTCAAAGTATTTTAGTAAGCATTATTAGTGTACTTTTTACTAAATGGGTTGATAGTATATGGCCTAGCAAGGAGCTCTCTAAAGATTACTTGCATCAAACATTGCATGTTAGATCGGAAGTTAACCTAGCAATCTCAACTAAAAAAACTTTATCCGAACAGATTAATGATAGAATTTTTTTATCTAATGGGGCTTATTACTTTATTACAATGCTTATGTTGTATGCTCTTTTAAGCTTAGCTTATATGTTCCTATATACCTCGGAAACATATTTCAACCATCCCTTACAGCAAAGCGTCTTAGCTGATTTTATAAGAGAGTATGGTAAAAATAGGAACGATTTTCTCTCAGTTGTTGTTGCTTTTCTTCTTTATCCTTTAATTAATTTTATTGCACGGGGGCCTTTTAAATTAATTATTGCTTTTTTAAGGAGCATGAACTTTACGTTCACCGAAGCGAACGTACAACAAATTCGGATGGGAACATGTATATTTCTATCTACATCATTAGCCTTGGCAATTGCTTACTATGTTTTTTAGATCCCTATGCTCTTCTATTACCTCTTATTAAAATAAGTTGTATTTATCCCACCACAAACAATTACCAAAATTGATTCGGCTTTACAAAGAATAGGATGATCGTTATAAACTAAAGACAATGAAGCGCCGCTAGATAACTCCAACAGAATTCGCTGCTCATGCGCAAAATTAAAACATGCTTGTTCAGCTTCGTCATCAGTAACAACAATATTCTCTATTTTATGAATTTTTATCCAATCCATTAATTTTTGCGTAACTCGTTTTGCACCTAAGCTGGTTGCTTTACTAGTAATAGCTTCTAAAGGTAACTCCCCAGCTACGTCATCCTGAGCGCGTTTTTTTGCGCGAAGGATCTC
>JAOAUB010000082.1 GCA_030157805.1 Legionellaceae bacterium | reverse complement strand
GAGATCCTTCGCGCAAAAAAACGCGCTCAGGATGACGTAGCTGGGGAGTTACATTCCCTGTAACTTGGCCTTAAACAACGGCCTGGTTACATAACAGGTTTTTGCAGAGCCGATCTTATCTGTTCGTTGTCATCACATGGGTTTATCCTTCGCAATAAAGACATCGAAGCACATGTAAAATCTGAGCCGCTTTGCAAAGAAATATTAAAAATTGAATTTGAAGCAAAACTGAAATTACAGAAAGAAAGTTGCTTTATCCAACATGCAACTTCAATCACTTTCTCATTACCAATCAATAGGTTAACCTAATTATTCGTGTGGAACTATCAGGGACAAGCCGCGGCACGTAGGCGATGGAGATGAATTGTCAACACTCCCTATTCAGGAAGCAAGCGTCAGCAACGCTACTTGTATTTTAGAACGTGCCAAGAAATCACGTTACATGCCATAATAGACTATCTATGGAGCGCGGTGAGTATCCACAATGAACAACCCTCATTACCTGCAAGTTTTAACACATTTACAACAGGGCTTCACCGTCGTGACGCCCAATAATCGGCTGGCGAAAACCCTCCTGGAAGACTATTTAAAATCATCAACACAACGTACTCTTGAAAAACCCAATGCCGTGTCTTACGATGCCTTGATTCAACAATTTTATTTCAACTTAACGCACCATAATCCTTACGGCAACCACCCCATCTTATTAACAAAGCAACAAACTCGCTATTTATGGATGAAACAATTGACTCAAGAAACGGGGGCTCTTCATCAAGGTTTAATCAATAAAGCTTATGAAGCGTGGTCTCGCTGCCAATTATGGCATGTTGATCTTGATAATCATCTCTTTGAAAGCACCGAACAAAGCCTCAAGTTTAAAACTTGGAGTAAAAATTTTTCATTAAAATTAAATCAATTTAATTTGATCACCACAGAGCTCATTGTTCCTTATTTAATAGATCAAGCAATTCCTTGCCTTCCGAACGAAATCATATGGTTTTGCTTTGACGAATACACCCCGCAACAATTAAGCTTGCAACGCTATATTACAAATCAAGGCATTCTCAATATATCCTTGGATTTATCAGCAACTCCCTGTACGGAGTCATTATTTGCCGCCGTGGATGAACAACATGAACAACGACGCTTAATCCATTGGCTCAAAGACCAATTAGCTCTTAATCAACAACGCATTGGTGTCGTTGTTCCTGATCTCAACCAAAAAGCTAGCCAACTCAATCGTCTTTTACAACGACATTTCCGTCATGATCAATTTAATATATCCCTAGGTAAAACTCTGTCAGACTACCCCTTGGTATCGCATGCACTCTGCTGGCTTGGCCTTGAACCACGAGTCATTAAACAAGAACACGCGGCATTGTTATTAAGCTCACCTTTTCTGGCCTCATCTCAGGAAGAAATGTTAGAACGCGCACAATTTTTACAAGACAACTCCCTTTTGCAAGAACGCGTCATTGATACTACCTTATTGCACCATGAACTAATCAAACATACCCCTAAATTAGCTGTAATTCTGAAAACAATGAAGACTTATCCGAAAACGGCCTCACCCCACGCCTGGGTGACAATATTTCAGGAACGATTAGCCAGCCTTGGTTTTCCAGGTGAATATGCTCTAGACTCAAATAATTATCAATGTTATCAACGGTTACAATTATTGTTTGACGAATTCAAACAGTTAAATCTTCTTGTGCCAACCATGTCGTCCTATGAAGCCATTCATACCTTAACTGAACTCACACAAACCGCCATTTTTCAGCCTGAACAAATAACGACCTCCTCCATTCAAATCCTAGGTCTATTAGAAGCTGCAGGTTGCCAGTTTGACGTACTCTGGATTAGTGGCTTAACTAACGACTGCTTGCCTCAAAAAACAAAATTTGCTCCCTTCATTCCAATTGAACTCCAAAAAGCACAAGGCCTCCCCTATACGTCTCCTGACAAAGAATTTGAGCTGGCACATAAAACCTTGTTGCGCTTCAAACATGCCACACCAACGATTGTGTACAGTTATCCAACCTGCAACGAGGCAGAATCAAATTCGCCCACACCGTTGCTGAACAATCTCACTCCACTCATTCTTAATGACGAAGAAACTCATTTAAAAACCTCATTGAATCAATGCGTTGTTTATCATGAGCCCTATCACTTGCCCCTTGATCCTGCCCATCCTTACCAAGGAAGTACTGCCTTGCTTGCTAATCAAGCCAAGTGCCCCTTTCGAGCCTTTGCTGCCCATCGTTTACATCTCAAAAAAAACATTGAAACTTCCGAAGGCCCCAATGCTCGTGAACGCGGCATGATCATCCATCAGATCATGGAGCAATTCTGGCTACAGGTGCACAATCAACACACGCTGCTTCATCTTGATGACACCACCTTAGGGAGCTTCATTGATGATGCTATCAACAAAGCAATTTCTCCTTATCAAGCACGCCGAAAATATTCGTTTCCACCCCTGATTCAAAACGTGGAAAAAAAACGTCTTAAACAACTCGTCGAAGCTCTTTTAATCTGGGAAAAACAACGCCCTGATTTCAGCGTCACCGCGGTGGAAGAAAATTATTTATTCAACCTAGCCAATATTCATTTTAATGTCCGCATCGACCGCCTTGACACCGTCGAACATCATCAAAAGTGGGTCATTGATTATAAAACCACACTCCCCCAAAAAAGTCCTTGGCAAGAAGACAGACCGACTGAGCCGCAAATTTTGCTTTATGCACTACTTCATGAACAAATCAATACTATTTTATTTGTCGAATTAAAAAAAGGGCGGATTGCTTGCAAAGGGTTGAGTGAAGAAAACACCAATATCCAAGGCGTTAAACCAATTCAAGACAAAGAATCTTGGTCGGCACTGCGGTCCCAGTGGCGCCAACAATTAGAAATAATTGCCCAAGAATTCCAAAGCGGCGTGTGCGCCCCCCAACCCATTCATCAAAGTGTGTGCGAACAATGCGATTTTTCTGACTTATGTCGCTTCGCTTTCAAAGATTAACGTCAACGATAAAAAACGATTTTTTAGATCAAGCAACTTTATTTATCCTCAAGCTTCAGAAGCATTTTTTTAATCTATACTATAAAGATAACGATCATTACGACTAAAAATAGTAAAGAAACTAAACGACCTTTCTAAAAATTGCCACCTGCAGTTAAAAGAAATGGAGATAATTATGAGGTTTTTTAATTGGTTTAAAGATCAAACTCCTGTTCTATCGCCACCGCCACCATCTTTGCCAATGGGTAACATTGGCGATTTTGACCATGGTTATTTACCAAAAGAAGATGTTTTAATATTTAAACAAAATATTAATCTATTAATAAGTCAATACAATATAACTCATGATAGATCTGAAAAAATAACAATATTAAAAAAAATTCAAGGTGATATAACACAATTTGATCATCAATTCCGTCCAAGCATGATCGCTGCATCTCCTGGCTATCTGGCGATACATGAAGAACTTTTTAAAAAAATCAAAACTCAATTCGCGATTCTTAGAAAACCATCATTACACCAAATTCATGAAGGACGATCGTCTCCCTTAAGCGAATTAATTACAACTATGTCACCAAAAAAGGCAAATGCTTTATTAGCTATTTTGATCGAAGGTAATACTCCAAATTTAAAAAAGAAACTTGCGATATTGTACAAACAAAACGATGCCGGTGATGAAGCAAATCGCTTTCGTGATTTTTTACAAAATCATGAAATTAGCTATCTGGGTGGTGGTAATTCAAAGAACTTTAAAATCACAAACATTAATGACGGCAATGAATCGGTTTTAAAAGTGGATTGTCGACTAGATATGCCAAAAAATGTCGAAACTCATTTACGCAAAGAATTAGATTCTCACTTTTCTCCAATTGAAGCCGAGAGGATGGTCGTCTGTCAAGACAAACATGGTCGATCAATTTGCAGAACATTACTTGTTACCAACTATTGCCAGGGTGGTAGCTTAATTGACGAAAGAGTTCGGTTAAATAAGGTCAGTGACGTAATCAATAGAGCATCTGATCGTTTTCAACAAATGGCGGAGATTATGTTACGCATCCAAGAAGCAGGATGCATTTTCCCAGATTCAAAAACCACAAATTGGTTAGTTGATGAACATCAAAAGCTTAACCTTGCGGACACCAAAAGTTTTCTCTTTACCGATAAAGATGGAAATTACGACAATAAGGATCCTCGAAATAAATATGCTATAGGCATCATCCAAACATATGGATTTACTCCTCCTGAGCTTGCCGAACCCACTGGACAAAACGCTGATCATGTTCATGCATTTATTTTAGGAAAAAACATCTATCATTACTTAACAGGCAATTATCCAGATGCAACAGTCAATGGAAATGACTTAAACTTTGATCATCCAGAATTTAATACCGAGATAGGCAAGATGCTTACAATCTTAATTAAAAATTTAGTCCTTCCGGACCCTAATACTCGCATGTCGATGAAAGATGCGCAGCATACAATGTCTATAATCAATTCTTATAGAACAGTTTTTAATGATCTTACCGCACTAAAATTTAGTCCCAATGATAAACTGATGGATCAATTCATTCAGAATAAAAAACAACAAATTATGACGTCGTCACCTTCCGAAAAAATACAGATTTTAAATGATTTAAAAAAAACCATTCATCATTTACAAGGAAATACAGCCGTCAATGAAATAAAGAATATCGTGAGTAATTATAGAAACAATGCTAGATTATTTACTATAGGAATGAACGCTAAAGCTGATCGAATAGAAGCGGCTATGTTAAAAATTCCAATTGAGAAAAGACAACAATTTATGCTGTCTGATGAGTATTCAAAAGTCCTAAAAGAACTTGCTTCGCATCGACACCTCCAAAAGCAAGGCAAAGTTTATTTAGATAATAACAATCAAATTGATCCGAAAAAAGCGGCAGAAGCTTTTAAAGAATTTAAAACAAAATACATCGATACAATGATTGAGAGTACCTCCACGAACAAGAATAGCTCTGATCCAGAGGAGCCTCACTCTCATGAAAAAAAACATTAACCATCTTAATATAGGAATAATTAAAATGAAATTTACTGAGCTATGTAAAAAACTTGGGCTCAATGCCACATATACCGATACGTCACAATTGGATGCATTAAAAAAATGGTGTTATGACAACGTATCACAAGACCTACATTTTAATCAAAGTAATCCTGAACAATACCAAAATTACATGGATCTCGCCAAAACATATCTGGATGAATTTCTCCCCAAACGGCCGACTAAACTTGAGACCTGCATTACCGAATTTGAGGGAAGAAACATGATTCAAGAAATTGCATACAGCGGATTAGATCGATTATTATCGTCTTTAAAACCGTCTGATCATGTTTTAAACATGAAAGATTCTATGTCGATGACACCATTACATCTTGCGGCTATTTCTGGCCATTTTTATACTGTGTCTGTTCTTTTATCACTTGGCGCTAACCCAACCATTGCAAATAAATCTCAACAGTTACCTATATTTAGTGCGTTGATACTACCTATTATTTATGAAGATGAATTGAAAAAAAATAAAATCAAGATTTTTCAATTATTAAAAGATAAGGCTCCAAATACGGTGGAACAACAAGATAAAAATAATAATACGGTCTTACATTTGATGGCAACGCATGGATTTTCTACGTTAATAACTGAGTTATTGAAAACAAATGGCGAATTAGCATTCATCAAAAATAATCATACACATTATCCCATACACACAGCCATTTTAAATCATCAAGATCAAAGCATACGTCTACTCTTACAACAAAAAAACGTAGCAACCTTAAAAGATAGCCAAGGATGGACAGCCCTTCATTATGCGGCTCAGTATAGCAAAAAAGATATTGTAATTTTTTGTTGTGATTTTTATCCTGATCTTAATCTTCGAGATACAACAGGCAAAACACCATTACTTTTAGCAGCAGAAGCTGCGAACATAGACGCTATGGACGCATTAATTCAACGAGGTTCTCGTGTTGATTTAACCGATGCAACAGGGCAAACAGCTTTACATCTTGCGGTGAAATCAGACAATATAGATGCTGTTTCTTGGTTATTAGATCATACGGCCATTGATGTCAATGCTCCTAATATTGACCATCAAACAGCATTTTCGCTGTGTGCCGAATCTGGAAATTCACAAATTGGCGATCTTCTTTTAGCAAGAGGTGCTATTGCCACACAAAAAATCGGATTATAATCGCCAAAGAAGCATGATTCAAAGAATACCGGTAATTGCTGCTAAAACAGTAGATGTCGTTAATTAGCCGTGACTTGGGCTCGCTGCTCACTGACTACAGAATTAAATCGACGCATTGATTGTTTAAATAGTTCAATGCGTTGTTTCGATGCAAGACTTTGTTTAAAGTGATGCGCATTTAAAAACGCCAGAAGTTCTTCACGCTTTTCATTACACAAAATCAACATATCGCAACCTGCCTCAACAGAACGTTGTGCTCGAGTTGGCATATCACCGATATCTGCCCCCTTCATGCTCAAACAATCACTCATGACCAACCCCTCAAAACCAAGCTCATCACGCAAAATATCCTTAAGCCAACGTTTGGAATAGCCCGCGGGGTTCTCACTATCCACGGCCGGATAAAGCACATGCGCTGCCATGACAGCATCAAGTCGATGCTTTTCGATCAAATCACAAAAAGGCTTAACGTCTAACCGTCGTAGCTTTGAGACAGAATCACAATTCACGGGGTAAGCGATATGCGAATCGCCTTCACAACGACCATGCCCTGGAAAATGTTTTCCCACCGAAGGCATGCCTTCTTCATGCATTCCTTCAATAAATGCCTCACTAAGAATCGCAACCACGTGAGGATCAGCATGAAAAGCGCGAGCAAGTTGGCCTATAATTGCACTTTTGTCATCATGCAAATCAAGCACCGGTGCAAAATTTAAATCCACACCGCACAAAAACAATTCACGTGAAATTTTCTTACCGTAACGCTTCGCTAATTGAATTCCGGTGGCAGGATCAAGATCGTAAGTATCGCCATAAACTTGCGCTGCAGGGGCTGGAAAAAAGTCATGACGATGAAATCGCTGCACCTCACCACCTTCATGATCGACCGCTATAAAAATATCATCTCGCACTTGACGAATGGATGCCGTTAATTGCTTTAATTGTTTTTTGTCTTCAAAATTTTTAGTGAAAAGAACTACCGCACCCACTTCGGGATGTTTTAAAATCTGTTGTTCAATCTCCGTAATTTGAGTCCCTTCCAAATCAATTATAAATAAATTAGGCATCATGAATTCCTTGTTAAGCTCTCTTCAGAAGCAACTGCTCGCATTGCCTCGTCCTGGACGAAAGAAATAATATTTTAAGATCGCGGCCAATCAAACGCCATGACGTCTGCGATGGACCGCTTACCCAAAGCTAACGCAATAAAACGATCTAAACCCAAAGCAACCCCACTGCACTCAGGCAGCCCTGCGGATAAGGCCGCCAAAAAGAAGGGATCAATCACAAGCTCCGGCAGTTTTTTTTGACGGCGATGAGCACTATCCAACAAAAAGCGCTCTTGCTGCAACACCGGATCAGCTAACTCATGAAACCCATTGGCTAACTCAACCCCGCAATAATAAATTTCAAACCGCGACGCACGGCCATCATGAACTTGTGCAAGTGCGGCCTGACTTTCTGGGAAGTCGTACACGGCAACAGGACGATGCTCTAACGCTAACGCCGGCTCGATCACATGACTCATTAACAAAAAAAGATACTGATCCCTATCCGACTCATCAGCACTTAAAATAGATTCAAGATTATAATGTCTTAATGACGCTTGCAACTCATCTAACGATGCAACAAAAGGATCAAGATTACAAATGCGTTGAAATGCCGCTTGATACGTTATTTTCATGAGCGGTTCGCAGTGCAGTATTTCTTGCAAAAATTCGTCCATCTCACGCATTAAACCATGATGATCAAGGCCAAGTTGATACCATTCCAATAAACTAAATTCAGGATTATGCCAACGTCCTAATTCATCATCACGAAACACACGAGCGATTTGAAAAATAGGGCCACTGCCCGCAGCCAATAAACGCTTCATGTGATATTCAGGCGAAGTATGTAAATAGGTCGTCTGTCCCTGACAAGATGCCGTTACATTATTTAAGTAAATATCCGTGATGCCGTGGTGCGCCATGATTGGCGTTTCAACTTCCAGATAAGCACGAAGATTAAAAAATTGACGAATCTGAACCAACAATTGCGCCCGTTGTTTCAAATTTTCCAATGACGCAGAAGGCTGCCATTTAAGTTCTGTCATTTTAGAGAAACTTCATAAGTTAATAAAAAATACCTAATTCTAAACGAGCTACTTCCGTCATTCGCTCCTGAGACCAAGGCGGATCCCAAACCAACTCCACCGTGCAATCACTCACGCCAGGGACTTCATTCACACGTTGTTCCACCGTTCCTGGAAAAGTTTGCGCTACAGGACACCCTGGGGTGGTTAAAGTCATTTGAATGGCAACGTGACTTTTATCATCAACAGCAACATCGTAAATTAAGCCTAAATCATGAATATTAACAGGAATCTCGGGATCAAAAATGGTTTTAAGCGCGGCAACAACATCCTCTTTTAAGGCATCACTTGATATCTTTTTTTTCAAACCAAACATTACGTCGTTTACTCCGTTGAGATCGGACTGTCATCATGGCGCAAAGCAGCCTCAAAAGTATGCCAAGCTAAGGTTGCGCATTTAACCCTTGCAGGATAAGCTCGAACACCCGCTAAGGCACTAAGCTTATCCAAAGAGGCGGTATTTTTCTCATCATCCGCCTCCGTTACCATCGTATGAAATCGATGAAACAAATCACGAGCTTCTTCAACCGTCTTTCCCTGCAAGGCCTCGGTCATCAACGAGGCCGAAGCTTTTGAAATAGCACAACCTGTTCCAATAAAGCTTATTTCGTGAACCACATCATCCTTAATCTTAATATAAACGGTTAATTTATCACCACAAAGTCGATTAAACCCATCCGCTGTTCCGGTCGCATCGAGCATGGTGTGAAAATTTCGTGGACTACGATTATGATCAATGATCATTTCTTGATAGAGCTCACGAAGATCAAGACTCATGCAAATACCTCTTCTACCTTTTGCAAAGCGTACACTAAACGATCAATCTCTGCTTCCGTATTATAAAAAGACAAAGAAACTCGAGTTGTCGCCGCCACACCGTAAAAATCCATTAAAGGCATGGTGCAATGATGACCACTACGAACAGCAATACCTTCACTGTCCAAAATCGTACCAATATCATGCGCATGTATTTTACCATGCACAAAAGAAACTACAGGAACCTTCTTTTTCGCAGTTCCAATAATATTGAATCCTTTGATCTTTTGAATCGCAGCCACAGCATAATCCAACAAATGGGCCTCATACGTTGCAATCGCGTTCATATCCAAAGAATTTAAAAAATCAATTGCCGCCCCTAAACCAATCGCGCCGGCAATGTCTGGTGTACCCGCCTCAAACTTATGCGGTAGGGGTGCATAATCAGTAGAATCAAACGTCACTGAACTTATCATCTCACCACCACCTTGATAAGGCGCCATGTCATGAAGCAAAGCTTCTCGCCCCCAAAGCACCCCAATACCGGTTGGACCGTACATTTTATGACTGGAAAAAGCATAAAAATCACAGTCTAAATCCTGAACATCCACCGGCAAATGAGCCGTTGCCTGAGCACCATCCAATAACACCAAAGCACCGTGATCATGAGCCATTTTAATCATTTCTTTAACAGGATTGACCGTACCTAACGCATTCGACGCGTAATTTATCGCAACAAACTTAATATCATGCTCAGCCAACTTTTTTTCAAATTCATCCAATAACACATCACCTTCAATGGAAATGGGCGCAATCACCAAATTGGCTTTCGTCTTTTTACAAACCATTTGCCAAGGGACAATATTCGAGTGATGCTCCATGTGCGTAATTAAGATGCCTTCGCCTGGCAAAAGGCGCGGGGCAACAAAACTTTGAGCGACTAAATTAATTCCCTCAGTAGTTCCTCGCACAAAAATACATTCCTGCGACGCTTGAGCATGAATAAAACGTTGAATTTTTTCACGCGCTTTTTCAAAAGCTAACGTGGCCCTCGCCCCCAAAGTATGCACAGCACGATGCACGTTGGCATTATCGTGTTGATAAAAATGAGTCATGGCTTCCATCACACTCTTAGGTTTTTGAGTGGTCGCTGCATTATCAAAATAAATGAGAGGACAGCCATTCACGGTTTCCTTTAATAACGGAAACTGTTCACGAATCAATCCCACATCAAACGCGTCTAACGTCGTGTCAAGCTTACTCATGATCAATTATTCCTTAACTTGTCATTAATCAGTTGAATTATCCCATCGTGAAGCGCCACACTTTCAATTAACTGCATGTTATTACTAATAAAAGCTTGAATCAAATAACGCGTGACTTCTGCCTCATCAAGACCGCGACTGCTCAAATAAAATGTCGCTTCATCATCCAATTGCCCCACGGTTGCGCCATGCGAGCACACCACATCATCTGCAAAAATTTCCAATTGCGGTTTTGTATCAATCTCCGCCTCTGCCGAAAGAAGAAGGTTCTTGTTTTGTTGATTTGCTTTTGTTTTTTGCGCATCATGAGCGACAAACACTTGCCCATTAAACACCGCCCGCGAACGACCTTGAAGTATTCCTTTATAGTCCTGCTCGCTGATGCAATCCGCTACATCATGATTCACTCGCGTATGATGGTCTATATGTTGGTTATCATCAGGAAGATAAATTCCATTAAGCAAACAACAGGCATTTTTTTCCTGCAAGGAGATTGTTAAATCACTGCGAACCAACTGACCGCCAAGACTTAAAGAATGACTAAAAAACTCGCTGGATTCACCCTGTCGAACCACCACATGCCCTAAATGAAAAGCTTTACGGCTTTCACACTGAATTTTATAATGTGTCAACTTAGCACGAGCGGCCAGCGCAATTTCAGTCACACTGTTGGTGCAATACGCTACCTCGTCGGATCCTGAAAACTCTTCAATGACCGTTGCATGACTACCAGGCTCAGCAATCATTAAATGCCGCAAATAAACCGCTTGATTCGCCTTATCTTGCCAATGCCTTATCACGATAGGCGCCTCCAAATGCACGCCTTTGGGCAAATAAATGACCAACCCATCATGAAGCATGGCTGAATTTAAAGCATGAAAAGCATGCTCGTGATGTAAAATTTGCCCCAAATAAGGCTTAATTAAAGCCTCATGGTCACTGATCATTTCAAACAAAGGCTTAATTAAAACACCTTCAGGTAATTGCTTTAAGACTTCATCATTCGCTAAAAATTGGCCATTGACGATCGTAAACTCTAGTCCCCCTGGGATGTGAATAGGAGAACATGTCAACGGCGCCACCTGATTGACAAGACCTTTATCAGTCCGCACAAATTGTGTTTTTAAAAAACCATCCAACAACGTGTATTTCCAATCCTCAACCTTGCGCGAAGGAAAACCATAGCGTGCCAAATCACCTAAGGACGCTTGCTGGTAGTTGGCAAGCCAAGGAGTTAACGACTGGCAAGCCAGAGCTTCTTGCCGATAAAAATCAAGAACCTCGCTCATAGCTGTTCAGTCTCCAAAAGCCATCCATACCCTTTTTCCTCAAGTTCATGAGCTAAGGTCTTATCCCCTGAACGCACAATCTGACCATTCACTAAAACATGAATAAAATCAGGTTCAATATAATCCAATAAACGTTGATAATGGGTCACTAAAATCATAGCACGTTTCGGCGAGCGCATGGAGTTGACCCCACGCGCAATCACTTGCAAAGCATCAATATCAAGTCCTGAATCGGTTTCGTCAAGAATCGCTAAGCGAGGTTCAAGGGCAAGCAATTGCAAAATTTCATTGCGTTTTTTTTCTCCTCCCGAAAACCCTTCATTAATGCTGCGATATAAAAAACTCTCGTCCATCTCAAGAAATTTGCATTTTTCACGAATAAAACTTAAAAAATCAATCGCGTCTAAAGAGGGGATCCCTTGACCTGTTCTAACTGAATTCACTGCCGCTTTTAAAAAATTAATATTAGTAACCCCTGGAATTTCCACCGGATACTGAAATGACAAAAAAACACCCGCTTGCGCTCTTTGTTCTGGCGTCAATGGTAATAAATCATTACCGAAGTAGCTAATCTCACCGCTTTTAACGTCATAAGCAGGATGCCCCGCTAATACTTTCGATAAAGTGCTTTTACCGGATCCATTGGGCCCCATGATGGCATGAACTTCACCTGCCCTCACCGATAAATTAATCCCTTTTAAAATGGGTTGACCATTCACTGCAACATTTAATTCGTTAATATTTAACATAGTTAGCCTACTGACCCCTCTAAACTAAGACCGAGAAGTTTCGTTGCCTCAACAGCAAACTCCATCGGTAATTCTTTTAAAACCTGCTTACAAAACCCATTCACAATCATGGACACCGCATCTTCAGTATCTAAACCACGTTGTTGGCAGTAAAATAATTGCTCTTCACTGATCTTCGACGTCGTCGCTTCATGTTCAAGCTGGGCCGTTGGATTTTTGACCTCAATATAAGGAAACGTATTCGCCGAACAATTGCTCCCCATTAACATCGAATCGCATTGCGTGTAATTACGCGCATTCGTCGCGGTCGGTGCAATGCGCACTAAACCACGATATGAATTTTGTGACTTGCCTGCACTGATTCCTTTTGAAATAATCGTTGATCGAGTATTTTTACCAAGGTGAATCATTTTAGTACCGGTATCGGCTTGCTGATAATGATTCGTTAAGGCCACCGAATAAAACTCACCCACGGAATTATCGCCTTGTAAAATCACGCTAGGGTACTTCCAGGTGATTGCCGACCCCGTTTCAATTTGAGTCCAAGATATTTTAGAGCTGTTACCTCGACAAGCACCGCGTTTAGTAACAAAATTATAAATACCGCCCTTACCTTCTTTATCGCCTGGATACCAATTTTGTACTGTGGAATATTTGATTTGAGCACCATCTAAAGCAACCAACTCAACCACAGCGGCATGCAATTGGTTCTCATCACGCATGGGTGCGGTACATCCTTCCAAGTAAGATACATAACTATCTTGATCCGCAATAATTAAAGTGCGTTCAAATTGACCGGTAGACACAGCATTAATACGAAAATACGTGGATAGCTCCATGGGGCAGCGTACGCCTTTCGGAATATAAACAAAGGAGCCATCACTAAATACGGCGGAATTCAAGGCCGCATAAAAATTATCACGATAAGGAACCACGGTACCTAAATATTGGCGCACCAACTCAGGATGTTCACGTACAGCTTCTGAAAACGAACAAAAAATAATTCCCACTTCAGCTAATTTCGCCTTGAATGTTGTTGCAACGGATACACTATCAAACACTGCATCCACAGCAACACCGGCTAAAAGCTCTTGCTCTCGCAAGGGAATACCTAGTTTAGCGTAGGTTTTTAATAATTCAGGATCAACCTCATCAAGACTTTTTGGGCCATCTTTATTATTTTTTGGCGCAGCATAATAAGATAAGGCCTGGTAATCAATCGGTGGAAAATGAACATGAGACCATGTCGGCTCTGTCATGGTTTGCCAATGTTCAAACGCTTTAAGTCGCCACGCCAATAAAAACTCAGGCTCACCCTTAATAGCAGATAAACGTCGAATAATTCCCTCATGAAGACCGGGTTCGAAGGTGTCACTCTCAATCTCCGTTACAAAACCATGCTGGTAGTCTTGCGCTAGAAAAGAATCAATTTGTTCGCGATCTTTTGCCACGAGTTACTCCCCATTACTCAAATTGTTGGCTATCTGGTGAATTTTTTTTAGTTCAATGGCATTTTTTAGCATGGGTCTAGCAAACGCCTCTAAACTCACACTATCCAATGCCGTTTCTAATGCTTGGCTAATCATGCGCCAATTTCCTTGAATGGAACAAACACGTTGTAATGAGCAAGGATTAGGTTGCACCGTACATTGAATCAAGCCCGGCTTACCTTCCAAAGCATAAACAATATCAGCAATTGAAATTTCTGCGGCTAAACGTTGTAATCGATACCCCCCGCTAACACCGCGGACTGACACTAATAAACCGGAGGCGGTTAATCGTTTTAACAATTTACTCACCGTGGGTTGAGCCAAATGGGTATGATTTGCAATGTCTCGGGCATTGCAGAGTTTGGATTCATGATGAGCAAGATACACCATCACCACGGCGCCATAATCCGCTAATTTACTAAGACGTAACATCGCAATAATACCCTTATAAACCGTAACGCCGTGAAAGATAGTACCAAACAAGTACTGTTTCATCGAAAGCGAGGAAGTATAATGTATTTAGCGTTAAAAAGAAATTAAGGTATGCAAAGTTTTTGCAATAGCCTCGTGATGACAAGCGGCGCGCAATGAAAAAAAAGAGTGCGCTTTACAGCGCACCATCAAGAAAACATCCAATAAAAAAACCAACGAACTAATTCAACCAAGCCGGATAAATCATCAAAAACCCAGCGAAAAAAAGCAAAGCAAAAAAAACAAGGTGTTGCACCACTTTTTGGTGTTTTTTTAGCCGAGCCAATCCTAGAAAGACAATCACTAACAACAATGCCAAGGCTAACAAATAAACTAATTGATAACATACAACATATAAAAACTGCACTTGTGGCGATAAGGACTGAGTTGCTAAGTAATTCTGAAAAACAAGCGCATAATTTGGAAGGCACTCTTGATGGTAACTATAAACGCCCGCCACCGTCAGCACCGCCATAGCGCTCAACATCATCCCTTGTAACGTTACATTAAATTGCAAACGCGGCAAATGCCTTTGGCGATAAGCAGAAACAAGAACCCCTAATAATACGATCCCCACAAGCATTGTGGGCCAACGAAACGTTTGGATTAACTCGTAAAAAAGGACAGTATGCGCTTGTTGAAGATAGTGAATCGCCCCAATGGTAATTAAAAAGAAGCCACTTAAAATCAAACGCACGTTTCTTTGAGGAATCCAATACAAAAAAGCAAACATCGCTAAAAAGCCTAAAAAAGAACAAGGCATGAAAGCATCAAAAACAGCCAAGCTAACGATTAACTCAACCCAAGAAGAGGAATTGACTATATTCGACTCATACCACTCTGAAACCCCGCTTTTTCGAATGGCATTAACCGTTGTTGGTGTAAGCTTCCCACTTGCAACAAGTTGTTGATGACAATAATTCAAACTTTTTAAAAGTTGATGTCCTGAATTGTTTTCATTATCAAAACCAAGCCATCTCGAATCACAGAAAAAAATAGCCGGTACCGCAAAAGCGTTAATGGTGATCTGCTGTGCTTGTATTAAATCATTGAAGCGATCCAATGCTGCTTTATCTTGATTAACGTAGTATCGATGAACCGAGAGCCACTTTTTCTTCGATTCTAACTGATGAAAAAATTGATTTGCAGCTAGGCAATGCGGGCAAGTTGACGATAAGAAAAGATCCACTCGCAGTTGAATGTTTTCTTTATGATAGGGGTCTTGCGTAAACCATGCTTGATTCGCGACATTTTGCTTGGCGAGGTGGGAGTGGCTCGCAACACCGAGCGGACTCAATAAACAAAGCAATAAAAAATTGATTATCAATAAGTTATATTTTATTTTCATGATAGTCCATCACCCTTCCGTTGATTCAGGTCTAACGTCGCATACCTGGTAACAACGAGACACTAAGCGCAATTTAAAAAACACCGCTCTCATGCCTCGTCAAGACCAAGCATTCTCTAACACTAGCTCACAACTTTCCAAGCACCATCACTTTGACGGCAAGCACGGCCATGAACTTCTTCCGTTTTGCCACCAATAAGAGCGTGAGTTGTGTACTCACGACATGCTTGCTGTTCATTATAATAGGTTCTTGTTGGAACCACGGTATAACGATTACCTGAATCAGGATTTTGCCAAACAACCGATTTACCCGTTGGCGCTGTTTCTAAAGCGCGCTGCATCTCCATTCGATCAAGCCTATCCATCGTACGACCAATCTGGCCGCCCAAATAAGCCCCAACCAAAGCGCCGCCAGCGGCGGCCGCAACTTTACCAACACCACCGCCAAATTGACTACCAATCAAACCGCCAACAACACCGCCGCCCAAGGTGCCGACATCTTGATGGCTCATTTGAGCACAACTGCTTAACAGCATCGAACATGATAACAAAACTAAGAGTAACTTATTCATAAAGATCAACCTCGCTAACACTGAATTAGATGGTCATTCTATCACCAGTATTCACGACAATCCATTCACACTTTTATAAAGACATCAATTTCCTATCAACTTAAGTATCGCGTTTGTCGGCAAAGCGCAAGTGAGTGAACTTGTAACTCAAGTACAACAAGTGTAACAAGAAAAGGGCAGCAATATTTAAGATCCACTGTTTTAGATATCATCGATTTAATCCCTGAATCTTATGATATAATATGCTCGTATTTTAACCTCTTATGGTGTTTTCATGTTTGATGAAATAGTTGCAAAGTTATCACAAGAAACTTTCTTTTCTAAATATATCGAGCATTATTACAATGAGGTTCATCCTTCAGAAGATCGCGCCACTATAATGCAACTCAACCTTCCAGGACTAATTCAGACGCTCTATGAACCAACAGATGCTACTGAAACCTACTTGAATTTTTTTGTCATACCTAAAATACTAAATCGATTCAAATTGCAAGAGACTCTAGAATTTATTGATTTATTAATCAATCCACTGCTCAATGAATTACCCTGGATTCGCTTGGCACTAGGGCCAGAATTAAAATTAGATATTAATGCCACGGACCTAAGCCTAGTTTTTGCAAAATATCAGCAAGAAGATGATTCTTGCGAGGTAGACGATTCTTATTATTTAAGCACATTATTGGCTGTAACCATTTTGGAAGTAGTTATAAATGAAATGCAGGTGATTATTCAACAACCACAGGTCAATGAGGAAAAATCAAGGGCTCAACTTCATGCCCTTATTGCAAAATCAAAGCAAGCCAACTCGATTTGCAAACAATTTTTAACGATAAGAAGATGGTCATATTCTAAAGAGTTAACCGATAAAATTCAGCAATTATTTAGCATACTCACAAAATCACAACTTCAACCTACAGAGGATGTGCTAAAAAAATTCTACTTTGATTCAATCTATGCTGTTTTCGATAAAAAAATAGAAATTTATGAAGTCAACACTGCCTTTTTTTATAACCACTTAAAATCATTTTTAAATCATTATAAAGATCAAGAATCACTTGATGATCCAATGCAAAACGCCATTAATAAAATTCTTAATCTTTCCCTATTAAATAATCATAAACCACTTGCTATTATATTGGAAAAGGAAAGTACAGCACGTACTTTAATTAATTTTGTGAAATTTCTTTTCCTAACGCCCTCCGCCTCCAAGGCGAAAAAACAGCTAGAAATATTAACAACAGCAATCACCACGAAAGAAGAGCTCGACACTGGAATTTCAGCTAAAGCAATAACATTTTTATTCAGATTATATAACAGCTATCAACACCATAAATATCGAGCAATAATCAGCGATTTATTAATAGAACATTTTTCTTTTTCAGAACAAAGCGTTCACTACTTCAATTATACCTCTTTTTTACCTGATGGAACCAATCCAAGCAAAGAGTATCCGCCAATGATTTGTGAAGGAGATGATTTCAAATTGGCCCTTGCTTTATGTCTGTCAACCATTTCACCCTTTTTTCTGTTAACGTCAAAAAGAAACATATTAGACAAAGTAACGCCTAATTATCGATCCCAAGGTATTCTACGTGGGTGGTATTCATTTTCAAAAGAGATTAAGAACGAAACTTGGTTGATTGATAAACACTTTTTACTTCTTTTTAATGATTTATTTAAAAATGCGCTGTTTCAAAATACCATTAACCCAGCAGGAGTTAAAGATGCCCCAACTATGGGAGATGTGACATTCAATAAACAACCAAACTTGACAGAATTTTGTCACACAGTACAGGTGATTTTAACAGATTACCTTGTGTTTTTTAGCCTAAATCACGAACGAAATCCCAAAGAAAAAAGAAATTTTAAACTACGTCCTTGGATCAATTTATTTCATATCACTTTAAATGAAGTTAGGAACAATCAATTAGCCACACTTTTAGCGTTTATTCATTGCGCGGATAAATATCAATTTAAAACTGTATTCACTATATCGATCAACTTACCCTACCTTTTTAATTACTTTAATACACTCTACTTAAAAGAAAAACGGTCTATTCTTGCTCCAGGAGAGCTAGCCAATTTGGATGATATTTCTAATTTATTGCAGAGATCTATTAAAAAATATAAAACACTACCAATCATTAGATTCGATAATATCGATAGCTCACCGACAGCAACTGCTAATTTTATATTGACCTTATTAGTTTTAGTTTCACAATATCAAAATAATATTTTGAATACTTCACATCAGATTGCATGGAAAACACTGGTTTTTTCAATCCTAAACCAAATTTTTGAAGAAAAAAAAGACAGGGTGGCGGATGACAGCACAATAACACTCCAAAAAGCCTTTATCAATCTAGTGGAAACCCAAGACCTATCAGCCGTTCTTCCTAGAGAAGAACAAAAGCAATTACTAAAAATAGTTTTTGCAGATAAACAAGGTGTAGAAGAGGCCAAAAAACGGGAAACGTTTGAAAAGCTACTATTAGATGAACTCCATAAAGAAGAAATCGCTAAAAAACAAAAAGAAGCAATTGCCCCAAGACAACCCAGCAAAAAATACAAATCAAAAACAACCGTTGAGGCAAAAGAAAGTAAGGAAAGTGACGATTTAGCAATTAGCATATCCGAAAAACAATCACCCGTATCGATATTGGTTTCCGATGAGGCCTTGTTTGAGAATATGCCGATAATAAACGCTCAAAATACTGTCTTTGATGCGGTAGAAAACGATGCTCCCCCCCCATCCTTCGAGTGTACTGACTTAATGGTGGCATTAATGACTCCCGAGCCCGTTATCCCTTCCTCACCACAACATGATGCAGTGCAACAATTAATCAAAAACATTAACCGCATACCAAAAAAAATGAACGGTTTGCTGCACGAAATAGAATCAATAACCGAATTACCGCAAGGATTTTTTCAGGTAATCACCAAAGTTAAAATGGAACTTAAACTTCTAGAGGAAACGTTACAGCGTGATAACGCTCAAACTGTGGAAAGCCAAGAGCCAACTCCTGAAACAACAACAATAATCTCCTACAACCAGCTCAATATAAAGCTAAAACACGATCTCGAATGGCGATGGAATAAAACTTTAGGGCAATTGTGTTGGGATTTACGTTGTGCATTTAAAACAAAACTCGAGGACGTTAACATCGATACAGTAGCGACATGGATAGACCGCGTTAACTCCGTCATTGATAATTTAAGTACGTGTTATTTTAAAAATTTAGATCTTAAAAGCAATATGCCCTCTCAACTGAAATTACTTTTAGATAAACTGGCTACCCATTGCTTACAACATGGCTTCGTAACCATTATAAAAGGCAGTTATTTTATCAGTCCCAGCAAAGCCCATGACTTAGATTTACTACTTATTCCTGTAGGCCAAAATCCCGCAACCCAAGATCAAATTGAACAAACTGTAGATACATTAATAAAAACAATTCCGTGCACTCGTGGTCGAACGTTTTTTGGTGGCACCGTGTATCAACACTCCATGAGTATTGGTAACGACTTTGACTTAGATTTAAACTTTTTATTCAAACCATTCGTACCAAACAGTGCCGCGGAGCTTCAAAAAACGGCTGAAGCACGGTTCTCCTTTACCGCCGTTCATTTGTATCCTGATGGCCATGCAGTTATGTTACCTCAAACAGCTCGCGCCATTTGCACGGAGCGGCCAGTCCTTACCTTTTTAGGAGCCGTCGTTGACGAGTCAGAAACAGGATATCTTTCAACCTTATCTCAACTACCCCAAGATGTATTAGGGTATCTTGCCAAAAACATGATGAAATTCGATCAACATGGCATACGATTTGATCAATTTTTGACGTGGTTTAAACATTATTATATTGATCCCAGCAATTTAAATCGTCCCAAGGAAGGCGTAAGCGCTATTTTACATTATTTGTTGTGCAAAGAGCTCTACAAAAGACCAAGTGAAACAATTCACTTTATCCTTGATAATCAATTAATTAATACCGTGTACCCATTAGACAAAGCAAAATTCCCTTATGAACTGTGTGCGAAAAATTTTAAACACTATTTTTCTTTACAAGAAAATTATGTATTTATCAAATCACCGAGTTTATTTTTATCCTTATTCTTTCTTAGTGCCATCATGAATAAATCACCTGCTGAAAAAGAAGAAGTACTTGGACAATTATATGAAATGCAACAATTTTGCAAGATTAACACAGCGCTTATCGTGGAGGCATTGCATCAATTACCCAATAACTCAGGGCAGTTTAATATCTGGACTTCAATGTATAAAAAACCTATTACTACATTAAATGTATCAAGTAAAAATCCAATTGATATTTGTAATATCATGTTGTCATTATGGCATCCTGACGTACCATCCTTAGAAAAAACATTAAGTCAACAAGATATCCACGAAGCAGTTATAACAAATACAGCGACACCATATCTGCAAGTTCGATTTTTTAAACAAGCAGAAGAAATGGGAAGGACGGAGCAAGAAGCTAATCCACACACTTCTGCGCCCCACAATCCAAGTAAAAATTAATTTTGAAGATGAGTCATCCTAAATTCGATAAACTCGTGAGCTTAATTGACACATCAACTCGTAAGCAATCGTTCCTGCGGATTTTGCAACAAGTTCAATAGGTATCGACTCACCCCAAAGCTCAACTTCATCGCCAAGCGCTATCTTATTCTGACATTCGCTGAGATCAACAGTTAACATATCCATCGAAACACGTCCCACCACCGGAACTCGCTCAGTTTGCACGGCCACTGGTGTATTGACACTAAGATGACGCGGATAACCATCGCCGTAACCCGCCGCAACTACACCAATAACGGAATCTTTTTTCGCCTGCCAAATTCCACCATAACCAATACGCGTGCCCGCAGGATAATGATGAATCGCATGAATGACCGACTTAAAACGCATCACTGGCTTTAAACCCAGTTCCTGCGCAGTCTTTTCTGGGAAAGGGGATGCGCCGTATAACATAATTCCCGGACGAACAACATCAACATGCGCTTGAGGTAAAGTCATGATCGCTGCAGAATTCGCTAAACTCCTAGTGATCCCGGTTTTAGAGCTCGTTAAAGCGTTAAAACGATTCATTTGAGCTTGATTTTCGGGATTGTCGGGTTCGTCAGCATTAGCAAAATGACTCATCAACACAAGACGGTCATCAACCCAGGGGCAATGCATAAGAGCATTCATCACATCATGAACTTGGTCGGGCAAAAATCCTAAGCGATGCATCCCTGTATCCACTTTGACCCAAATTTTAATTTTTTGCGGCAAAGGGCAAGCCAGCAACCATTGCAATTGAGCTGCTTGGTGAATAACGCATTGAAATTGCTGCGCGGCAACGATAGGATATTCATCTGGCGTAAAAACGCCTTCAAATAACACGCAATCACCCTGACCGCCAAGAGCACGAATGGCGAGCGCTTCTTCAAGACAAGCCACACCAAATCCATCCACGTGCCCATCAAGGACGGGAATCACTGCCGTCAAGCCGCAACCGTAGGCATTCGCCTTCACCATCGCGATAATTTTTTTTTCTGGCGCTAAAATTTGAACCCGTTTTAGATTATGCAACAAAGCAAAAACATCAATTTCTACACGAGTCTGTCGAGTCAAGATCAAATTCTCTTAATCATGGGATTGATTCACACCACCTTGATAGCCACTGTACGCTAAATCTTCAAAGCGCGTGTATTTACCTAAGAACGCTACACGGACCTTGCCAATAGGACCATTACGTTGTTTGGAGATGATAATTTCAGCAACTCCTTTATCAGGGCTTTCTTCGTTATAAACCTCATCCCTGTAAATAAAACAAATGAGATCCGCGTCTTGCTCAATAGCGCCTGATTCACGCAAATCGGACATCACCGGTCTTTTATCTTGTCGCTGTTCCAAACTTCGGTTTAATTGGGATAACGCAACCAGGGGAACCGATAACTCTTTAGCCAGTGATTTTAAGCTTCGTGAAATTTCAGAAATTTCGGCCGTGCGATTTTCAGCTTTAAATCCAGGGACTTTCATTAACTGTAAATAATCCACCACAATTAAACCAAGCTGCCCATGTTCCTTCGCGACCCGTCGTGCTCTTGCACGCAACTCAGCAGGACTTAACCCAGGAGAGTCATCAATAAAAAGCTGAGACTCAGAAAGCATGTGCACCGCAGACGTTAGCCTAGGCCAGTCATCATCAACCAGTTTTCCAGTACGGATATTGTGTTGCTCAATACGACCGAGGGAAGAAATCATCCGCATGGCCAACGAATCCGCAGGCATTTCCATTGAAAAAACCAAAACAGGTTTATTACCTTGAATCGCAGCGTGTTCGGCCATATTCATCACTAACGTTGTTTTCCCCATGGAAGGACGACCAGCAACAATCACTAAGTCCGAAGGTTGTAGACCTGAGGTCATTTCGTCCAAGTCAGTCAACCCCGTGGGAAGACCCGTAAGAGCATCACCATTCTGGTATAAAGCATCAATTCGCTCTACAGCCTTCACTAAGATGGCTTTAATGTTTTCAGGACCACTGTCAGCACCCGTTTGTTCCGCAATTGCAAACACTTTGCTTTCTGCAAAATCAAGCAACTCAGCCACTTCACGAGTTCCGGGGTTGTACGCAGAGTCTGCAATTTCCCCCGCAATACTAATCAATTGCCGTTGAACTGATTTTTCTCTCACAATATCAGCGTAAGCTGACACGTTGGCAACGCTAGGCGTATTATTAGCTAATTCAAAAAGATAAGCTTCGCCGCCAGCGTCATCCAATTGATTTGTTGATTTTAAGGTATTAAGCAGGGTAACTACATCGAAAGGATGGCTTTTTCGAGCAAGTTGAATAATGGCATGATAAAGAATGCGATGTTCAATACGATAAAAATCTGTTTCACATAAAACCGTTTCAATTTTATCAAAAACCTGATTATCAAGCATCAAACCACCAATAATCGCCTGCTCCGCCTCAAATGAATGCGGAGGGCGCTTTAGTGAGTCAACTTGTGTTTTTTTACGATGTTCAGTTTCAACCATAATTTCAACTCAACGGTTTAGGTACGTATTTTGTACGTGTATTAGTTATCCTGCCACAATGACATAAAATCAACAACCGACATCGACATCAACTGCTGGGTATCACTCATCCTTTGAATCATATGAACAACGTGATCCGCCTTGAATCGCGTTTTCAAATTCTTCTCAAACTTTTGCAGCAAAACAGGAATACCTTCCGCCCGACGTCGTTTGTGACCAATAGGATATTCAACCGTTACCCAATCACTCTGTGTACCATCACTAAAATGCACGCGAATACTATTCGCGATCGAGCGTTTTTCAGGATCATGATAATCTTCTGAGAAGGATTTACTTTCAGTGACTTGCATTTTTTGACGCAATTCATCAATACGAGGATCCATCGCCGTTTCATCTTCATAGTGTTCTGCGTGTAAATCACCATGCAATAAACCAATCGCGACCATGTACTGCAAGCAATGATCACGATCCGCGGGGTTATGTAACGCCCCTTGCTTACTGATAATACGAATTGCCGACTCATGAGTCACTAATTCAATGCTTTTGATTTGATCACATCGTTCTTTCACCAAAGGATGCAATTTCACGGCGCATTCCACGGCCGTTTGCGCATGAAACTCTGCCGGATAGGCTAATTTAAAGAGCACATTGTCCATCACATAATGACCGTAAGAACGTTGAAATTGAAACGGTCTTCCCTCAAATAGAACGTCATAAAAACCCCATTTGGGTGCGCTTAATGCGCTGGGGTATCCCATTTCACCGCTCGCGGCAATTAACGCCAATCGAACCGCACGTGCCGTTGCATCCCCCGCGGCCCAAGACTTACGTGAGCCCGCATTAGGTGCATGGCGATACGTCCGCAAACTTTGTCCATCAACAAAGACTTGCGATAAGGTTCGCAATAATTGATCGCGATCAGCGCCCAGCAACTGAGCTGCTACAGCACTACTTGCTAATTTAACCAACAAAACATGATCAAGCCCCACACGATTAAAGCTATTTTCAAGCGCAATACACCCTTGAATTTCATGCGCTTTAATCATGGCAGTCAAAACATCACGCATCGTCAACGGGGCTTGATTAGATTTAAGCGCTTGACGACTCACATAGTCTGCTACCGACAAAATGGCCCCTAGATTATCGGAAGGATGACCCCACTCCGCAGCCAACCACGTATCGTTAAAATCAAGCCAACGAACGATAGTGCCAATATTAAAAGCGGCTTGAACGGGATCTAACTCGTAAGACGTTCCAGGAACACGCGCACCGCCCGACAGGGTCGCTCCAGGAACAACGGGGCCAAGTAATTTAGTGCATTCAGGAAAATTTAAAGCAAGCATGCCGCAACCCAAGGTATCCATCAGGCACAAACGGGCTGTTTCATACGCATCATCACTGTTAATGTCGTAATCCAACACGTAATCAGCAATATCCGCCATCACTTTATCGTAATCAGGCTTCACATTATCTTCAACATAGGTACTCATTATTTTCGATCCTTAATGGCAACAAAAGCTCTTGGTTCCGGCCCGATGTATTCCGACGTAGGCCGTATCAAACGATTATTAGCGCGTTGTTCAAAGACATGCGCAGACCAGCCGGTAATGCGCGATATCACAAAAATGGGGGTAAATAATGGCGTTGCAATGCCCGTGTAGTGGTAAGCCGACGCACTGTAAAAATCAAGGTTTGGAAATAATTTCTTTTCACGGCGCATCACAGACTCTACCCGCTCAGAAATTAAATACAAGCTTAAATCATGTTTAGCCTCACCAAGTCGTTTTGACCAGGCCTTGATAATATCGGATCTCGGATCACAATCTTTATAAACACGATGACCAAAGCCCATGATTTTAGCTTTATCGCTTAACATGATCATCAGTTTTTCTTCCGCATCATCAGGCGACTGAAACTGCTCAATCAACTCCATGGCCGCTTCGTTGGCACCACCGTGCAAAGGACCACGCAACGTACCAATGGCTGATGTCATTGCCGAATAAAAATCAGAAAGCGTGGCCGCTGTAACTCGCGCTGCAAAGGTCGAGGCATTAAATTCATGCTCGGCATAAAGAATCAACGACACGTTCATCATATCCCGATCCAATTGGCTAGGCTCTTTTCCATGCAATAGGCGTAAAAAATGCCCCCCTACTGTTTTTTCATCAGAAAACTCGCTGATTTCTTGGCCGCGATTATGAAAAGCATACCAATAACACAGCATGCCTGGAAAAATAGCTAGCAAGCGATCGGCAATATCGTATTGTTGGGAAAAATTCACTTCCGGCTCAAGCGTTCCCAAAAAAGAACACCCCGTACGCAAGACATCCATCGGATGGCTGTTTTTAGGAATGAATTGCAAGACTTTCTTAAGTGCTGCTGGTAATGCACGCAAATTAAATAACTTTTCAACGTAGCGGTTCAACTGATCTTGCGTGGGTAGTTGGCCATAATGCAGCAAATAGGCGACCTCTTCAAAAGAGGCTTTTTCAGCCAAATCATCGATCGAATAACCTCGATAATTCAATCCCTGACCTGCTTTACCCACCGTGGCTATCGCAGATTGTCCTGCGTTCACGCCGGCTAGGCCCGCGGTATTATTGCTCATTATTTTCCTCCATCATCAATTGATCCAATTTTTTTTCGTAATTCTCATAAGCAAGAACCTCATACAATTCCGCACGAGTTTGCATCATCGGCAACACCGCAGACTGCGTTCCTTGATTTAATATGGTTTGATACACCGTTAAAGCAGCTTGCGACATAGCTCGAAAAGCGCTTAGGGGATAAAGAATGAGTTTAATGCCAACGTTTGCTAATTCATCGCGGGTAAACAACGGTGTTTTGCCAAATTCAGTAATATTGGCCAACGCAGGAACTTGAATGGCTTGACAGAACACTTGATACTCTTCCAGGGTCGTCATCGCTTCCGGAAAAATCATGTCCGCGCCTAACTCAAGACAATACTGAGCACGTTCAATCACCGCATTCATTCCTTCAACAGCATAAGCATCCGTACGCGCCATAATCACAAAGTCAGGATCGATGCGCGCATCAACCGCCGCCTTAATTCGATCGCCCATTTCCTTTAAAGAAACAATGGCTTTATTAGGTCGGTGTCCGCATCGTTTTGCAATGACCTGATCTTCGATATGTACCGCGGCAACCCCTGCTTTTTCCATCGATTGAATGGTTCGGGCAATATTAAACGCATGACCCCAACCCGTGTCAATATCCACCAAAAGAGGCAATGCTGAGGCGTCCGTAATACGACGGGCGTCCTCAAGAACTTCCGTCAAACTCGTCATACCCAAGTCAGGAAGACCGTAAGACGCGTTGGCGACGCCTGCGCCTGAAAGATAAATAGCTTGGGCACCCGCTACTTCAGCGAGCATCGCTGAATAAGCATTAATGGTACCTAATAATTGAACTGGCGTTGTTTGATTCACCAGCGTACGAAATAATTTTCCTTGAGAAGGGACCACGCAGCGCGCTCCTTTGCGATAATTCAAACTGCTTGTTTTATCATGGTCAATCCAAGAAGGCAACAGCGAATTTTATTCTGCTCAGCAGAGCGTGTTCATTGAGCATATCACTGATGAAGTGTTATTCGATCCATTGGACAAATCAACTCATCAACCGTGAAAATTCCAACACGCATTTTAACAATGGCTTCGGCTAATACTTGAAACACCGCTGT
Organism: Legionellaceae bacterium; assembly: GCA_030157805.1. GTDB lineage: Bacteria > Pseudomonadota > Gammaproteobacteria > Legionellales > Legionellaceae > JAOAUB01. Next base: position 2,653 of record JAOAUB010000082.1, on the reverse strand, counting down.
CTTTTTTGAAAAATCAGGGATTGTTTGTAATTGCTCATGCAGTATTTTGAAACTGTCGATGCACGCTTGTTTAAAGTGAGGTTCATGCCCATTAACGTCAAATATTAAAATTGCGTTAATCAACGTCCTTACAAGATCAGTCGTGCTTTTTGCTGCCTCATAATTACCCCATGACAAAAGCGTTAATGCCTCAAGTTGCAGTACTTGCAACTGTGACAAAAATAATTTTTTAGCTTTACTGTTTGCTTTTTTTTCAAAGCTGGCGAGCTCCAAAGGAAGCTCATCAAGGAGCTGCGTCTTAAGATTTAGACATAACTCTTCAATCGCTCTTACTGTAAAGCGATCATCAGAAACGACTTCTGATATAAAAAACGTAACTCGATGCTTCGGTCGTAAAGCATGGGCTCCGGATGGTTTAAGAATGCCCACCGTGATATTTGACATAAAAATATCACGTTGCAATGACCTGTTTGAAGCCAGTTTTTTCAACCCTTGATCTAAATCAGGATCATGCGATTGTCGAGTATAAATAATAGGTTGCCAAATATTATTTGAGAAATTAGCGGGTAAAAAATCAACTTGGATTTGATCATAAGGTGTAACACAATAGTTGTTGGCAATTTTCCACAAGGCTGTATAGAGTTCAACGGAGTGTTGAGAAAATTTAAAAGTTCTTAGACTAAAAATGTTATTTTTATCAAAAGCTGCTGCTAACGCCGCTCCATCGTATTGATCGACGTAAGCTCTAATCATATCAGCAAGAAAGTTACCGAAAATTTTCGGCGTAAAGAGCGGGCCATTTATTTGAAAAAACAAGCGAAATAAAGATGTTATCCCTTGCATGATGTGATGCTTGCTGTACTTTTTCATCATGTCTTGTGCAGCAAACTCACGTTCCTGTTTACTATAAGTATTAAGAGCCTGGTAAAAATCAATCGTTTTTATCATCATCAAATCAACTGATATTGATTCTCCAAACTTGACAATTAATTTCATTTTTTTATCCAAAAACCACAAAAAAACTACTGAAACTTTCAATGGTATCACGATGCTTAATTAATTACCATCCTAATCATTTTATGGTCCAGGGCAAGATTGATATAGGCGCGGATTTTTGGACGAAAAAAATGAATTTTTAAGAGCTATTCTTCTAATATGAAAGGAGAATAGAATGACCAAAAAGAAAAACTATTACACTGCATCAAAAAAATCAAAAATTGCCCTTGCTGCCATCGAAGGGAAATTAACACAGGCTCAGCTGACTAGTGAGTACGGTGTTCATCCTACCCAAATTAAGGCTTGGAAGCAAACAGCATTACAAGCAATATCCGACGTGTTTTCTAATGTTCGAGACAAAGACAAAAAAGCACAAACAGAGCTTGTTGATGCTTTGTACGAAGAAATTGGTCGGCTCCAGGCACAATTGTCCTGGTTAAAAAAAAAGTCTCCACCTGAGCCTGGATGAAAAACGCAAACTAATCGATGATAGCGCTAAAATAACGATCCGAGAGCAGTGTATGCTCCTCGGATTGAGCATTTCCAGCTACTATTACAAAGCGTCTCCTATATCAGCAGAAGATGAACGATTGATGGCGTTGCTTGATGAGCATTATCTCCAATATCCATGCGAAGGTAAAATTAAGCGTGCGCAGTGGCTATCAAAAGAAGTTGGTTATCCTGTTGGTAAACGTCGTATCAAGATACTTATGGAGGTGATGGGATTAGAAACCGTCTACCCAAAGCCAAATACAAGCGTTCCCAATAAAGAGCACACCGTGTACCCCTATCTATTGCGAGATATCGATATCATAAAGCCTGATCAAGTGTGGGCAGCGGATATCACCTACGTCCGCATGAAAGGCGGTCACGTTTATTTGCTCGCCATTATGGATTGGTACAGTCGCTACGTGGTTCAATGGGCCGTTTCACCAACGCTTGAAGCTGAATTTTGTGTAGAAGCACTGAGAAATGCTTTATTGCAAGGACGGTGTCAAATCTTTAACACAGATCAAGGAGCACAGTTTCCCTCCAATGATTGGATAAGCACGCTGAAAACTCACAAAATATCTATCAGTATGGATGGACGAGGTCGATACCTTGATAATATTTTCATAGAGCGTTTATGGCGTAGTGTGAAACAAGAAAAACTCTATCGGTATTCTTTTGAAACAATCGAAGAAGTTGAACTAGCATTAACTGAGTATTTTGATTATTATAACAACCGAAGACCACATCAGTCTTTCGGATACATCACACCAGCGAGCATGTACCTTGGAGGCAACTCAAAAGGATGAGCTCCGTGTGTCATGGCTTACCCACAGGGTCCACAGGCCTATCCGAGACGATGAAAGCTCTCCTGGCCTGTGGACTTGTGGATAAGCCATTCTGAGAGTAAGGTGATTAAACTAACATACCGGGAATAGCTCTTATTTTTCCTGAATTTTGTTCCAGATCAGCGGACCTATCTAACTCATGGGACACTACGCCACAAATAATGGCAATAAATGACAACAAGTGACAGTAATAGGCTTGTTTATAGGTAGTTGATTTTATTATTGTTATTTGTTGTAAAGTGCTGTGGTTGATGGCTAAGACACCGACTGTTAATCATTAGGTCACATGTTCGAGTCATGTCCGGGGAGCCATATACAGC
>JAOAUB010000081.1 GCA_030157805.1 Legionellaceae bacterium | reverse complement strand
AAAAATTTTAACGTTAGGATTTTTTTTATGGGATGGCCCTAATTTAATTAACCTATTGTATTCAAAAATTTTTTTTGTTAGGATTATTCGGTAGTTGTTAGGTGCGCCAATTTGAATAGCAGATTGCAGGCGCGATATAAATCAAGCTAAAGCGTTTAGAGGTTCAGTTATGCACATATCAAGAATATCTTCTTTTTTTTTAAAAACATCTAATTTATTTTATTCCTTCGTGATTTTTAAGTTGGTTTTTTGTTCAAAGACATCGATGCGCAGCCTGCTTTAATTCAGAGCGAGGCGTCGACGATTCAACTCAACGCACGCTCTTTTTAAAGCAGGGTTTCATTTTTTAAAATAATAATTTTATTGATTAGGGAGTCACTCGAGAGCTCGTAACGCTCGATAGCGTATTGTTACGCTTAAAATACAGTGATTATTGTTTTGTTACAGGATGACGGTCACTTAGAAATTAACCCATTATACAAGGTGAAAATTCATGGAATCAAGGACGAACAAGTATTTACGAAAGAATAAAACGGTGAGCTTTGAAGTGTATCCTCCCAACACACCGCAAGGTCTTCGTAATCTGCATGAGACGTGTCGGCAACTCAACAAACTCAATCCTGATTTTGTCTCTGTGACGTTTGGCGCGGCAGGTGCTTCACAGCTTAAAACGGAACAAGTCGTTCAGCAATTACAAGAACAAGCGATTTCGACGGTACCGCACCTGTCTTGTGTCAATATGAGCCCAGAGAGGCTTAAACAGCTTTTGGATCATTACATAGCGCTTGGTGTGACGCGTTTAGTTGTTATTCGTGGTGACTTTCCTGAAAATCAACTCAATGATCGTCAAAATTTTCGGTATGCCTTTGAGTTAGTTGAATTTATTCGTAAGATGACGGACGATCATTTTCATATTAGCGTGGCGGCTTATCCTGAATTTCACTCGGAAAGTTCGTCCAGTTCAGTGGATTTAAAACATTTTAAACATAAAGTTGCGGCTGGGGCGAATAGTGCTATTACTCAGTTTTTTTTCAATAGCGATGCTTATTTTCGTTTTTTAGACAGTTGCCATGCCTTAGGTATTACAATCCCCATTATTCCTGGAATAATGCCGATTCAGGATTATGCGAGGCTAGTACGGATCTCTAACGTATGTGGAGCAGAGATTCCACGTTGGTTACAAAAACGTCTGGAGAGCTTGTCTTCGGATGATTACTCCTTTAAACAATTTGGACTTGATGTGATCACCTCCTTTTGTGAGAAGCTCCTTTCTGGAGGTGCTCCAGGATTGCATTTTTATGCATTAAATCAGGTTAATCCCGTACAGACGATTTATCATCATTTATTTGTGGAAGAGCCTGCGTATAGTGAATTGTAAAATACCTTGACAACAGGCAAAATAAAACATCAATTGATGTTGGAGCTTAAATAATGCCTTTTTTTGACAGACCTCTAATTAGACAGCTGGGTTTGATTTATGTGTTTGATGGTTCTGAATCAAGTGATGATCCCAATGATTGTTGTTTTGGACCAGAGGAATCGATAGCCCGAAAAATGACTATCATCGAACAACACCCGGATACAGGTATTGCTGATGTTTATCGAGCAGAATTGGTGTCAGTCAACCATATTGGCGCGCAACAGAATTGATTCAATGATGCTTTTCATGATTCAATTAGTTCGCCAATTCGCGCAGTAAATGATTGATTTCCATAATACGCTCTTCATTATGGGTAGACTCTAAGATGAAGCGCAGTCGTGTGGGGCCTTCCATTTGATAGCGCTTAGCATCGAGCTGAATGAGTTTTAACAGTGTTTGCAGATTGATTTTGGGTTGTTCATCAAAATCAATCTTACCCGTCTGTTGTGATGCGCTTATTTTTTTGATGCCCAATTTCTCGGCTTCAAACTTCAATTCAGTCACTAATAACAGTTGTTTGGCTTGTTGTGGCAGTAGTCCAAACCGGTCAATCATTTCCACGTGTAAATCACGAAGTTGAGCTTTTGTCTTGGCATTTGCAATACGTTTGTAAACAATTAAACGCGTGTGGACATCTTGAATGTAGGTTTCCGGTAAAATCGCACTAATTCCAAGATCAATTTCAGGACCTTGGTGGATTGGGGTTGCAAGTTCGGGTGTCTTTCCTGCTTTCAAATCATTCACGGCTCTATCGAGCATTTCCATGAATAACGTGAATCCTAACGCGTGCATATTGCCACTTTGCTCTTCACCTAAAAGCTCACCGGCGCCGCGAATTTCCAGATCATGCGTTGCCAACGTAAAACCTGCGCCCAGGTCTTCTAAAGCCACAATTGCTTCGAGACGCTTGATGGCATCGGATGTGAGTGATTTTTGATGAGGTGTGAATAAATAAGCATACGCCTGATGGTGGGAGCGACCGACGCGTCCTCGGAGTTGATGCAATTGGGCTAAGCCGAATTTGTCAGCGCGATCAATGATGATGGTATTGGCCGTGGGAATATCAATGCCGGTTTCAATGATGGTTGTGCATACTAACACGTTGAAACGACGGTGATAAAAATCAGACATAATTTGTTCAAGTTCGCGCTCACGCATTTGACCGTGCGCGCTATGAACTTTAGCTTCAGGGACCAAATTTTGGATATCTTGACAGACTCGCGCGATAGTTTGTACGTCATTATGCAGATAAAATACTTGACCGCCGCGTAAAATCTCGCGCAATAGCGCTTCACGCAGTAAAGCATCACTTTTTTCTTGCCAAAATGTTTTAATTGCCAAACGCTTGGCGGGCGGTGTGGTGATTAAGGAAATATCGCGAATGCCGGCCATGGCCATGTTCAGTGTTCGTGGAATCGGCGTTGCGGTCATCGACAAAATATCCACGTGCGTCCTGAAACGTTTGATGTGTTCTTTTTGTTTGACGCCAAATCGGTGCTCTTCATCAATAATAAGTAGCCCGAGCGATTTAAACTGAACGTCTTGCGAAAAAAGCTTATGAGTACCAATAAGAATATCGACCTGGCCTTTTTTAGTGGCTTCAATGACCGCAGCAGCTTCTTTCGTGCTGCGAAAACGAGAAATTAATTCAATATTGATGGGAAAATCAGCGAAACGATCGCGAAATGACTCAAAATGTTGAGCAGCTAAGAGCGTGGTTGGCACTAAAATACATACTTGTTTATCATTTTGCACGGCAATAAATGCTGCGCGCATGGCGACTTCTGTTTTTCCAAAGCCAACGTCGCCGCAGATCAGGCGATCCATCGGTCGTTGTGATTGCATGTCGCTGATGATGGCATGAATTGCTGTTAATTGATCGCGGGTTTCGGTGAATGGGAAGGCGCTTGCAAAACGTTGGTATTCTTCGGCATTAAAGTGATAGGCAATTCCAGGTTTTGCTTCTCGTTTGGCGTAAACCTCTAAAAGTTCAATCGCGACATCGTGAATTTTTTCGACGGCTTTTTTCTTTTCACGTGCCCAGACATCGCTGCCTAGTTTATGCAAGGGGGCACTGTCGCTATCAAGACCTGTGTAGCGGCTGATTAAATGTAACGAGGTGACCGGAACATAAATTTTATCTTCACCGGCATAAGTTAGGACTAGAAACTCATTGGTGGTGCCGCCAGTTTCCAGAGTTTGTAAGCCTTGATAACGCCCAACACCAAATTGCAAATGAACCACGGGTGCGCCCATAGTAAGCTCAACGAGATCACGAAAAATTAAATCAGGATCCAGGCCTTTTTGGGTGCTGCTGCGACGCATCGGGGTGGCTTGTTCCCCAAATAATTGAGTCTCCACTAAAATAGCGATCCCTTGTTCGGTCAGTTCGGCGCCGTCCATCAAGGATCCAATCACGATAGTCATGGGCGCATTGTCATTTAAAAAATCAAGCCAGGTGCTTTGTGTTTGACAGGAAATACCCTGTTGCTTGAGAAAATCAAGCAATACTTCGCGACGACCAGCACTCTCCACCACCATTAAATAACGTCGTTTGGGTTGTCTGAGGTAATTTTTAAGTTTGGCGAGTGGATCATGGTTTTGCCGTTCAATTGCTAAGCTAGGCGCGGGATTCGTCGAAAAATTAAATACAGCACCTTTGGGGGAAACGGCTTGGTGCTGACAGCGCAGTTGCTCATAGGGTTTCGCTGCGGTAAAAAATTCAGTAGGGGTTAAAAAACAGCTTGCTGGACTCAGAATAGGTCGCATGGTGTCGTGACAACGTTGCTCATAACGGTGGCTTAGTTCTTGCCAAAATTGCTCCGCCTGTTGAGGCACATTTTCAAGAAAAAGAAGTTGAGATGATGCCGGTAAGTAGTCAAAAATAGTTGCTGTTGTCGTAAAGAATAACGGTAAATAATACTCAATGCCGGCGGGAAATTGTTTTTCGCTGATGGCTTCATACATGGGGCAGCGGGTTGGATTGCCTGAAAATTGCTCACGAAATTCCTGACGAAAACGAGCAATGCTCGCTTCATTTAAGGGAAACTCGCGAGCTGGTAATATATTAATTTCACTGATTTTTTTAATGGTACGCTGCGTTTCAGCATCAAAAAGACGCAAACTTTCAAGCGTGTTGTCAAAAAGTTCAATGCGAAACGGATGCTGGCTGCCCATTGGAAAAACATCAATGATCGAACCACGCATCGCGTATTCGCCATGCTCTAACACTTGATTGACATAACGATATCCTGCTTGTTGCATTTGTGTTGAAAATTGATCTCGGTCGATTGTTTGGTTTTCTTTTAAGATGAAGGTTTCGTGGTTTAAAAAATCAGGCGGACAAAGCCGGTGCATGAGTGTGCTGATGGAGCTTAGGACAATGGCATTGGGGCTGTACTGCAAACGATGTAAGGTGGTTAGACGCTCTGAAATAATGTCTTGGTGCGGAGAAAATTGATCATAAGGTAGTGTTTCCCAGTCGGGAAATAAGAGAATTTCATGATTTGACGTTTGTGCATCCAGAAAAAACTGCAGTTCTTCAAGACACTGGGCTGCAATTAAACTGTCGGGAGCGATAATGAATTTGATGCCTGGTGTTAGAGCACAAAATTCGGCGATGGCTAAAGCAAGACTGCTGCCGTGCAATTGGCCCCACGTGTGTTTTTTGTGGGCAGCTTCGATATAAAGGAGTGGGGCGCGGTTTATCATGGCTCGACTAATTTCATGGCATTGAGAAGGAGGTCTTAGTATACAAAAAAAAGTCATTTTGATAAAGCAACTTTCTTTCTGTAATTTCAGTTTTGCTTCAAATTCAATTGATTAA
>JAOAUB010000080.1 GCA_030157805.1 Legionellaceae bacterium | reverse complement strand
GACTTTTACCACTGCCAGTGCCTCCAACAAGAACAATATTGCGTTTTTGCTCTATCCTAGCATAGGCTTTTACATTAACCGTATGATGGGCATAGCGACAGTCAATACTGTAGCGGGTTACTAGACAAGTTGAGCTTACTTTGCAACACCGCTGCAAGTAACCATCAAACAAAAGTGTCATCGATCTTAATGTAGCACGCTCATCTTGCTCAAAAACATGCATGATAGTACGGTCTTTCTTTGCCCGCTGATTAACATGGCTATAACATCATTATATTTTTTTCCCTAAAAGGGTTATATTATTAATTATCTTAATAACAAGGCAAAATCACTTATGGCAAACTATTTAATTATAGCAGCGAGTAGCGCTATTGGTCAGGCGGTAGTTAATGCTTTAATAGCTCAGGGTGATACCGTATTTACTACGGCTCGAGATAACAGCAAAATTCAACCTAAGGCGCTATTGGATGCAACTGATTTTGAGGCCGTCAATAACGTATTTAAACAAGCCGGTCCAATCGACGGCGTTGTTAATTGTGCGGGCTCCTTGTTATTAAAAAGCGCACATAACACTTCAAAAGAGCAATATCAAGCTATTATTGACTCTTCCTTAACCACATCATTTGCTACGGTTAGTGCGGCTGGAATGAATATGAGAAAAGGAGGATCTGTCGTGCTTATTTCATCAGCTGCCGCACTTGTTGGGCTTGCTAATCATGAGGCAATTGCAGCTGCAAAAGCGGGGATTATTGGACTTGCGCAATCTGCAGCATCAACTTATGCTAATTTAAATTTACGCTTTAATGTGGTAGCTCCAGGGATGACTGATACGCCACTTACCGCGCCACTTATTTCAAATGCCTTGGCTTTTAAAGGGTCAAAAGCGATGCATGCCTTAGATCGAATTGGCACCCCAGAAGATATTTCTCGTGCCATTATTTTTCTTTTAGATCCTAAAAATAATTGGATTACTGGACAAGTATTAGCTGTCGATGGAGGGTTAAGTAAAGTACGTCCTAAAATGAAAATTTAATAGGTAACACCCAGAAATGATGGGTGAACCTACTTATTTTCTTAGCAATTCCTAAGGCAATCTGTTGCTATAGAAAGAAATAAACGATACTTCATAAACGCTCCTTGCAAAGTAAA
>JAOAUB010000079.1:30258-30852 GCA_030157805.1 Legionellaceae bacterium | reverse complement strand
AGATTCATGACTTAGGGGCTGATTTAAATCAAGCAATGAAAAATGGTGAAACGCCGGTATTCATTGCCGCACAGCTGGGTCATGTTCAAGCCCTTCAGGTACTTGGTCAGTTAGGAGCTGATTTAGATCAACCCACGAAGAATGGTGAAACGCCAGCATATATTGCTGCACTGCAGGGTCATGTTCAAATCCTTCAGGTACTTGGTCAGTTAGGGGCTAATTTAAATCTAGCCAATAATCATGGTTCAACGCCGGCATGTATCGCCGCATACCTGAATCATGTTGAGGTCCTTCAGGTACTTAAGGATTTAGGGGCTTATTTAGATCAACCCATGGAGAATGGTGCAACGCCGGCATATCTTGCCGCAGAGCGGAGTCATGTTGAGGTCCTTCGGGTACTTAAGGATTTAGGGGCTAATTTAGATCAACCCATGGAGAATGGTGCAACGCCGGCATTTATTGCCGCACTGAATGGTGATGCTGAAGTCCTTCAGGTACTTGGTCAGTTAGGGGCTGATTTAGATCAACCCTCAGAGAATGGTGAAACGCCAGCATATATTGCCGCAGAGCGGGGTTATGTTGAGGTCCTTCGGG
>JAOAUB010000079.1:29498-30158 GCA_030157805.1 Legionellaceae bacterium | reverse complement strand
TACTTGGTGCGTTAAAAGCTAATTTAAATCTAGCCACGAAGAGTGGTGCAACGCCAGCATATATTGCCGCAGAGCGGGGTCATGTTGAGGTCCTTCGGGTACTTGGTGCGTTAAAAGCTAATTTAAATCTAGCCACGAAGAGTGGTGCAACGCCGGCATTGATTGCCGCACAGATGAATCATGTTGAGATCCTTAAAGTACTTGGTGAGTTAAGGGCTAATTTAGATCAACCCATGGAGAATGGTGCAACGCCGGCATATATTGCTGCACTGCAGGGTCATGTTCAAACCCTTCAGGTACTTAGTCAGTTGGGGGCTAATTTAAATCTAGCCAATCATTCTGGTTCAACGCCGGCATGTATCGCCGCATACAATAATCATGTTGGGGTCCTTCAGGTACTTAAGGAATTCGGGGCTGATTTAGATCAACCCATGGAGAATGGTGTAACGCCGGCATATCTTGCCGCAGAGCGGGGTCATGTTCAAGCCCTTCAGGTACTTGGCCAGTTAGGGGCTGATTTAGATCAACCCACGGAGAATGGTGAAACGTCAGCACATATTGCTGCACTGCAGGGTGATGTTCAAGTCCTTCGGGTACTTGGTAAATTAGGGGCTAATTTAAATCTAGCCAAGAATCATGGTGAAACGCCAGCACATATTG
>JAOAUB010000079.1:0-29398 GCA_030157805.1 Legionellaceae bacterium | reverse complement strand
GATGTTCAAGTCCTTCAGGTACTTGGTCAGTTAGGGGCTGATTTAGATCAACCCATGGAGAGTGGTGAAACGTCAGCACATATTGCCGCACTGCAGGGTGATGTTCAAGTCCTTCGGGTACTTGGTCAGTTAGGGGCTAATTTAAATCTAGCCAAGAATCATGGTGAAACGCCAGCACATATTGCCGCACTGCAGGGTGATGTTCAAGTCCTTCAGGTACTTGGTCAGTTAGGGGCTGATTTAGATCAACCCACGGAGAATGGTGAAACGCCAGCATATATTGCCGTAGAGCGGGGTCATGTTGAGGTCCTTCGGGTACTTGGTGAGTTAGGAGCTGATTTAAATAAAGCCAATAATCATGGTGCAACGCCAGCATGTATCGCCGCATACCATAATTATGTTGGCGCCCTTCAGGTACTTAAGGAGTTAGGGGCTGATTTAGAGCAACCCATGACGCATGATATAACGCCGGCATATCTTGCCGCAGAGCAGGGGCATGTTCAAGCCCTTCAGGTACTTGGTCAGTTAGGGGTTAATTTAAACAAAGCCAATAATGATGGTGCAACGCCAGCATGTATCGCCGCATACCATCATCATGTTGACGCCCTTCAGGTACTTAAGGAATTCGGGGCTGATTTAGATCAACCCATGACGCATGGTATGACGCCGGCATATCTTGCCGCAGAGCAGGGGCATGTTAAGGTCCTTCGGGTACTTGGTGAGTTAGGGGCTGATTTAAATAAAGCCAATAATCATGGTGCAACGCCGGCATATATTGCCGCGCAAAAAGGACATTTAGTTACCATCCAGTATCTCATTGAAATGAAGGTCAATCTGCATATCCCTGTTGTTTTAACGATAGATTCATTCAGAGCGTGGGCCCAAAAACAAGGTGGTGAAGTTCAAAGCAGAATATCCGAAAAAATTCAAAAAGAAAAAAAAGTCACTCAAGATAATACGCGCGTTACCCTGTCAGTATTTGATATCGCATGGATTCAGGGAAACACTGCTATTGTTGCGGCATTAACGACGGCCATGGAAAACGAGCCAACAACTTCACGCCAATGTAGTTTCTTTCTTCCCCCACAACCAGACAGTGAAGGGGACTGTTCGAGTTGTAGTAAAAGTAACTCTCCAAGTTGTGGATAAGTTTATTCTGTTTTTAAGCAAAATGAACTACCGTCATCTAGAGAGCGTCTTTTTGCGCGAACGATTGTAAGCGGGTGTACATTCGGTAACCTAAGCAACTATTCAAACTTCGAGAGCTGGGCTAGAGTACCATGATCTCCGCGGTTGTTGGTGGAACCAATTCCTCGATGGTCGCTCACGCCTGAGCCCTTTGTGTTTGCAAAGGGCAACTCTCTTATTTCCTAATATAACAATTTTCAGACTTACAATCCCTTGCTTTGCTTGGGATGAGGTGGGAAGTTACCATGTAAGTTACAAAGAGAAAAAATAAGCTTAAAACAAGGGGTTTTTTAACAGCAAATACGGCTGTTTAAAACGTTATTTTTGTGCGTTCAAAGTGGTCCCATTATGGTGATGATCGGTGGGTGCTTTAGGGTGATGAATGATAATAGTTTCCGAAGAGGTCTAATGAGTGATCACGATAGGCAAGAATACCCACGTGGGACAAGGGTGATGTTGTATGGAAGATTATGGACGGTTTTATCGGGATGTGTTTACAATCCACTTTTTGTGTATTAAATTAGCGAGCTTAAAAAGCGCTCGCGCTTTTTTGATGCAATGGATCTCATGAAATTTTGGGATTGGTTGCCAACAATAATTTAATACAAGGAAGAACAACGATGGGTATGGGGATTAACCAACTCAAAACAAACCACATTTTTTCAGTGCTTAATTCGGAAGAAACTTTTTTAATGCAATCCTTGGATACCATTTTTAAAAATTGGGGAATTTTAAATGGCGCCTTTTCGATGACGATGCCGTTATTGTTGCCTGTCAAAGATCTTGCCTTGTTGGACGTGTATTATCATTCGCCACAGCAGGCATTATTAGTTTCTTCCTTGAATTTGAATCAATTTATCCATGATCCAAGGCACTCTGAAATCACGCAGATTAGGCCTGATATTTTAGAGCCAGTGGAGTTAGGGATCCCTTCCTCGGCATGTTATGCCGTTTATCTGCACTATCGAGGTCAGGCGATTCCTCGTTCCGGTATTTTGATTACGATTCAAGGGCAATGTTGTCGTAAAGAAAAGCACTATGACTATGTACGGCGCTTGTTGGGGTTTCATATGCGAGAAGTGGTGGCCTTGGGGTCGCATTCGTTTACGCAGGCGCATTTAAGTGAATTTTCAGAAAAAATATTGACCTTCGCATCATTGTTGGGCTTGCCATTACGTAAAGAGGTGGCAAACGATGCTTGTTGTGAATCTGAAAAATCGATGGGGGAGATGGCCGTAAAATACGAATTTTTGTTTGAAGATGTGGCCATTGCATCCATGAATAGTCATGGCAATTTTTTTGGTGAACGTTGCCAAATGACCTTGTCAAATACATCGACTCCAATTTTTACCAGTTGTGTTGCGTTTGGTCTTGAGCGTTGGTTGTTTGCCTTGCACCGCCACTATGGCAATTGGCATGATCCCATCGAGACGATTCAAAGCTTAGGTTGGGCAGCTTGATGTTTTTTGAAAAGTTTTTGAGTGCGGTCATTTTTTTAAGGCGGCTTATCAACGTAAGGCGCTTGTCATGCCCAAAAGACACTGGTTAGCGATCGTCAGCACGACAATGTACGCGTATGTTCTGGCGCTTGCTGCAGGTTCAGCAAACGCGGCCGAGAAGCCCGTTGTGTTATCATAAACCACGAAATCCCTCGTGCCGCAATCAGTATTTTTTGGCAAGCCCTATCGCTGACGTGAATGGTCTCCCAATCAGCCCTACTCGAGTGGGAAATGGTGCTGATTATTCAACCAATCAATGGTTGTTTGACGGTGTTGTTATGATCGGCGCGACTTATTTGATTAATCCTACCTGGTTTTTGGATCTGAACTACAGCTACGTGATGACAGAAACAAGCAAGAGCAGCTGGGGCGGGCCATGGATGGATACTTTGCCAACGGGTGCGACACGTATTGGCCATAATTTGGGAACGAGTTCTGGAAGCGCGAACATTCAGGCATTTTCTGTTGCTATTAATGCGGCTTTTTGAATCAGCACGCAGGGAATAGACGTTTTAAACGTTTTTTTCTCTGAACGTTGAAACCCCAACCCTGTTGTATATTTTCTTCGTCTTTATTTAAGCAATCCGGAGCTGGTAAGTAAGTAAATTAACTGAGGGGTTGTTTTGCAGTTAAAACTAGTTTTTAAGTCGCTTAATCGATAAAGTATGTACCGCTTTGATTTTTTTGTATCCTCAGCGATTTCATTCACTTGGCTACCATTAACGATCATTTTAATTATTTTGTTATCCATATGGTCCATATCGATCACAAGAATATTCCTTTTTATGGCAAAACACTTTTTGTGGAATGGAATTTATCTCTAAAAAAACAAAAAATCAAATAAAATTTACTTTCATGAGATAATATTTATCTCATGAAAGTTTCGTGTCATTGAGTCTGTCGCGGTTCTTTAGTAGACTCTCAAAACTTAGACATCAGTTAGAAACCACATGAGTGAACTATCTTGGGATAAGATAAAAACGGATATTGCCCGTGTCAACAGACCTTTATTTGACATTCTGCAAACGATTGAGGGTATTCAAAACATGTTTTTTACGGTGTTGGAGTATCCCTATGGCCAAATTATTGCGGACGAAGAGTATTTTTATTTACCTGATGCGGGTGGAAAGATGGATCTTGTGCCCTTTTCGATGGTTTTAGATAAAAATTTAGAGATGTTTATTGAGTTCAAGGGAAAATCGAGTACTCATAAAGTTTACCGAGAGGGGGAATTTTTAGGTGTAACACCTCTTTATTTGTTTGCTGATCAGCATCATCCCTCAGATATTTTACAAATTTCATCTGGAGCTAGAAATGCTTTTTTATTATGTCCTATCGCTGACATTAAGCCTCATTCTAGTTTGGAGAAGCAATTTAGAACAAAATTGCCTAAACCAGATGATTTGGATTCTCATTGTTTAACTTTTAAGACTTTGTGTGAAGCTGCTAATCATCCGTGGAGATCGAAATTATTAGTATTTCCTAATGAGCTTGTATGCTTGATCAAAGAAAACACAAATCCTGCATTATCACGTCTTCTTATCAATTTTTATGCAAATTTATATGGATATTATGCAAATATACCATTTTATAATTATCTAATGACTTATATTAAGGCAAATAATCAGGATGTTTCTCATAATGTATTTATTAATGACGTAATTACGCAGCTTATCGCTATAGGTGTCGGGGAAATTCCTGGCTATGGTTTAGCAATTAATGAAAATTTACTACCGCTTGAATTTATTTCACAGACTTATCGGGACGTGTATAAATCTCGGTATACTCCTTTGATGATGGTGCCAAGTCATTTTAATAAACAAAGCAATGAACCGGTATTTTATTCGATTTTGAAAGAAGAAATGGCCTTTCGGCCAAGTTCATTTTCTAATAAGCCGCAACGCTGCGAGTTAATTTATAATACCTACAGACAGTATGCGGAGCATATTAAAGAATTAGGGTATTTTAAAATGACGCCTTTTTATGATAGTGCTACACGATTAAGTTTGACTTTATTTAATGAGAAAAAGGTCAGTGCTTATCATGGACTTTTTAATATGCCTAAAGAGACTATGTTTGATTATGACCCCCGTTTTTTAGAAATCACCCAAAAATTAGGGTATGAAAAGTCAGCTTTTCCTGCAAAGACTACTTTTTTAATTGGTTGTTTTGGAGTTAAGTTTTATGATGATCAAGCTGCTATGTGTTGATTCAGCAGAGTCTTACGAACTGGTTGACACAGCGTTATTATGCTCATTGGGGATTGAAGCAGTTTTTGTTTATAAAACAGAGTCTAAAACAACAAGTTTGGATGAAGGTGTCTTTGTTAGTTCGTTTGATTATGCGGAACTTTATGCTGTTTGTGAGCGCGTGCGCCCTGATTATATCGTATGTTTTTCCGAAGATTTTTTTGTTGATCTTGCGCTTATTCGTGAAAAATTAGGCATTCAAGGCATGAACCTTGCGAAGGCCATGTTGTTAAGTCATAAGAATTTCATGTATGACAAACTGGATGGGTTTGTGCAATGCCCTCAATCGACAATGCTCTTCGATGATGCTCATTTTTATTCATTGCAACATGCGCTGGGTGCAGATGAAATTTTCATTAAACCGATTAATAAGGCGGGGTCATATGAAACTTATCACGTTAAAAACGAGTCGGAATATCAACAGTTTTTATCAAATAAAAAAGAAAACCTCGTAAATTACATTGCTCAAAATTATATTCATGCGGAGTTATATCATTCAGAGCTTGTGGTCTTTGAGGGTGAAATTTTATTTGCTTCGGCAAGACAATATTCTTTTCCGAATCATCTGATGGTGAGTCGTCATGAACCCATTTTTAGTTTGAATATTCGTGATCAAAATCAGTATAAAAAAATACTGGATGCTTCTATTAAAGTGCAAAAAACGCTCGGTGTTGAGAATGGGATTTTGCACACGGAGTTTTTTATGACTCAATCAGGGGATGTCATTTTTATTGAAACCAATGCGCGCACGCCAGGGATTGGTTTAAACCACATGCATCGAAAAAATTTATCAATTAGTCTTGAGACGTTGTTGTGTTGTATTGTGTGTGGGGTGAGGCCACCGGCCTTAGTCGAGTCGAGTTATCATTATTTATGTGGTTATTATCCTTTGAAACCGGGGCGCATCAGAAAAATGGAGCTGCCGCTGTTGGATGTTAATAATGAATGGATTGTGTATGTCAAGCCTTATGATTATCATGAGCCTGCAGTGCACATGACCAAGTCGGCCATGGTGATGTGCTGGGATCAATGCGGTAAAAAAGTTGCGGAAGCCGGTAAGATGCTTGCTAAACATCAGGTGGTTGAGATTTATTAAAGTTTTATTTTTAAAGAGGCACCTGTTTTTATAAGGTCATTAAAAAATAGCTCATTCATATCAATCTCCTGATTGATAAAAACAGAGTTAAATAGTACATAAAATTAACTATAAAGAAAAGTCTATTTTTTTGAGAAAGTTTAGGCAACGTTCCTGAAGACCAGACCAGCAATCATTTACAGTAAAACAGCGCTTAGCAAGTCCAATGGTGATGACTCAACAAATGGCCCAATACGATGAATAATAACGACCAAATCACCTACAGGACTCGTGATTATGCGACGACCTTAACGATTTTAGAGCGATATCGAAAGCTTGCGGGAATAACGCGTCTTGCGGATATCACGCATCTTGATTACACCGGTATTCCCGTATTTACGGCTATTCGGCCGCGAGCTAAGTCTTTATCGACGAGTCAGGGCAAAGGACTTTGTATTGATGCGGCGAAGTGTTCAGCGTTGATGGAGGCGATTGAAGTTTATTTTGCTGAAAATCTAGTTCCTGAAATAATGAATCAATCGATTTGTGATTTAAAAAACAATCGAACGAATTATATTTCGCCGAATGATTTAAACCCGTCAATTATTTATACGGACAATCAAGAAAAAAGAAGTTGGGTGACTGCGAGAGCGGTTTTTTCGAATCGGCACGTGTTAGTTCCTTTTGCGGAGTTTTCATTAAACTCCTATTTAAGTGAAGTCTTGATTTATGCCCCGAGCACCACGGGTTTGGCTGGTGGCAATTCTTACTCTGAAGCCTTATTGCATAGCCTATTGGAAGTCATTGAACGACCTGCTACCGATATTGAGATGGATGTTAAGTTGGTGCATCATCCACTGTTACAGCGAATGAGTCGATTTTTTGACTATAAAATAGTGTATAAAAAAAACATCTATGATCTGCCTTCGTTTGAGGTTTTAATTAAATCAAAGAACCCTTTGGATAATCAGGTTTTGTTTAAAGGATGCGGTTGTCATGTCAATAAAAATACAGCATTAAATCGCGCTATCACGGAAGCGATTCAGTCAAGGGTCACGATTATCGCTGGTTCGCGCGATGATATTCAAAATTCTAAATATGATACTGCAGCGTTTGATTGGCCGGTGATGAAGGAATCGTGTGATTTTGAAAACATTACGGATCATGCTATCCATGATATTGAGCAAGGCCTCCACTACCTCTACAACAAAATAAAACAACTTAATCAAGATATTGTAGTTTTTAATTACCATAACGATGATATTTGTGTTTTGAAATCAAAAATAATAGCGGCGACTTGGGTTCATCATGATTAGTTCTCAAACGCTGGTATTTTTAGAAACAAGTTTAACGCAGGCAGAGGCGACGGAGATTTATCCTGATGCGGTGTATAGGCCATCAGTCAAGAAGGGCGATGTGATTAGCGCCATGAAAGAGGGGTATTCACGTATCGCGATTGTTGATGGTAATTTTGGCTGGACTCCTTCCGTATGGCATAAAGAAATTCTTATTGCCTTAGATTATGGACTTGAAGTGTGGGGTGCCGCATCCATGGGGGCGCTGCGTGCAGCAGAGCTTGATGTGTATGGGATGCAAGGTGTTGGCGTTGTTTATGACAAGTATAAGACCGGAGTCATTGATGGGGATGATGAGGTTGCCATCGCGTATTTTTCGCATCATCACGAGCAAACGGTGCCGTTGATTAATTTGCGGTTAACGCTTGATGAACTGGACTTGCCCTTGGAATCAAAAAATACGATTTTTGAGCAAGTTAAATCAATTTATTATGCACAACGAACGTGGAAGAAAATTGCCGATAGTCTGCCTAAGACAATGTATCATTTGCTTTATGAAAATTACCTTGATATTAAAAAGCAAGACGCATTATTTTTATTAAATACGTTAAAAGTCAACGCGGAGGTTCCAAACAACCTTGGACCCAAAAGTATGGATCGGGCGTTTACGTTGTTTGAAAAAAACCTTCTGGAGTCGGTGTTTCATTCTGCGATAATTGAGGGGGCTTTAGCGGAAGAGCGGCGTATTTGCGGTGAGGTGAATAATTTGGCTTCAGATGTTGGTCAACTGCTTCGAGCAAAGAATCTCATCAAATTATTATCCATTCCAAGGTCACGAAAAAATTTACGTTATTATCACAATATCATTTATCAAATCGATCAACAAAAATACACCTTCAGTTCTTCTGAATTAATGGAGCAAGTTAGTTTATTTCGAGAGGAAAATAATCTTTTGACAGGCCGTGATTTTCAATTGTGGTTAATCAAAAAATACTTATTCCATGGCAATTTGCAAGTGCTGTTTATGGATTACATTAAGCTGAAAAAATATTTTTGTATTTCATACAATTATAATCATTTCTTCATCAAATAATTCGTCAGTGAACCAACCCATTTCGTTGAGTTTTTGATTCAAAACCAACCCTCACTTTTATTCTATGTTGATGCACCTAGGTGAATGCACAACGCCATGAATAATGCTCAAATAGCTCCATTTGAAAGGATGTCGCTGATTCAAACATGATGTTTGTAAGTTCAATTTATAACCCTAAGGAGTTTATCTTATGGACTACGAAGCAGTCTTAGATTATTTATTAAAAAACACTCAACACTCGGTGGAATCAATCGCAGAAATTCTAGATTTAGAGCCCAGTGAATTATTAGATCATGTGAGTTTTAATGAAAAGCGCGTCCAAAAATTGTTATTACTGTCGGACTTTGTCAGTCAATATAAGTTAATTCCAAGTCGTTAATGGATGTTTTGGCAAGCGTTGTTTTTTGTGGCGTATCGTTGGTGATTAATTGGTGAATCGGCTTTGAAAGAGCCCATAGTAACATCGCAGCAAGAAGACCGTAGAGACCCAGCTGATGAAATACTTTCAAATAATAAGGATTGCTGATCATCGGATCAATCGAGTTGGTTTGTGCCATAAGATTAGAAAAATAATGGGATAGTGCGGCAGAAATTCCTGAGCCCATCATCCAGAAGCCCATCATCATTCCTTGCAAACGTTTTGGCGCAAGTTTGCCAACTAAAGCGTACCCCATCGGCGCGATTAAAACCTCTCCAAGGGATTGCGTCATGAAATGCAATATAATCCAGAGACCTCCAGTTATGCCCGTGGGCGTTGAGCAATCAATTCCCCAACAAAGGAGATAAAAAGAAAGTGAAATCAAGATCAAGGCAAGAGAAAATTGTTTGGGAATGGATATTTCTAGACCTAATTGTTGTAGCTTCTTAAAAAGAAGCGCAGCAAGTGGAGCTGCAATAATCACAAAAATAGAGTTTAAATTTAGGAACCATTGCGGAGATAGTTTATATCCTAAGATTATCGTTTGAGTGTTGTTTTTTAGAAAAAATGTTATGCCCATCGGCTCAACAAAAAACAATGCCCAAAAGACAATGGATGCGACAGATAAAATTATAAATGCATAAATTTTATATTTTTCATTGGGTTCTTGACTTAATGCGGCAAAACCAAAAAATGCACTGAGGGCAAGTCCCCCCAAAGTCAATACCATGTAATTTGCGATAGATTCATAATGAAAGCCAAACAAGACCAGTAAAAATAGGAATAAAATAAGAATAACACCCCATAGCCGTTTGAATTTGCGGACACGCCCTATCCATTTTTCTTCTGCGCCATCAAAATGACGCCAAGCGATAAGTAAGAATAGGAGTGATGTTAAATTAACGAAGATGCTGACTTGAAATAAACCTTGGTAGTTGGATTGCATATCAAAATAACCACCGGCAATAAATCCTAAAAAAAACCCAAGGTTCATGGCGGAGTAGTTAATAAAAAAAGCAGTTTCCCTGCGGTGTTCATTGGCTTGAAATTTTTGAGTTAATAAGCATTTGAGGCAAGTAGAACCAAACCCACAACCGATAAGAAACAAGCTCAATCCAAGGTAGATGTATTGAGTCATTGACCAGCTTAATAGCGCGACACCGCTTATTTCAAATAAAATGGAAAGAATTAATAAAAATCGGTAGCTTAATAATCGACTACCAATGTAGCCGGCGATTAAATGCAGCGTGAAATTAAAGGTTAAAAATAATGCGACAATGCTATTGGCAAGGTTGGGTTGAAATTGTAATTGATGGGTTAAATACAACGCGAGCGAGGAAAATAGTACAGCATAACTAAACGTCGATAAAGCGACCATGCCGTGGATGTAGTTCGTTCCGGCAGGTCTTGGTGTGTTGCATAAGGTCATGTTTTTAAATCTTCATACATTGATAAAATAAGGTGCTTATCATCCATGGCGCGCTGCAAAAATTGGCATTGATCATAACATGACGTTATGACTTTGCCTTGAAATGACCTATAAAGACACGACTCAATTAAATTGACGGCAATATGTTCTTAAACATAACACGTATTCCCTACGTGCTGTGGCCAAGCGCTGAGGAAGGAGCTTTTCGTTACGTCGATCAATCAAGGTTAATGACGTCATGTCTGTGTTCTTAAGTAAATAGGCGTTGCAGCGTTGAAAGCACGCCAAAAATCAAAAGATCGGATGGGTTTTTCGTGCTATGGATAAGCCAATCGTTGTGCGTGGGAATGAGTTTAATGACGGGGTTGTTGATATTGACGTTATCAAGGAAGTATTTACGACACAAAATTTCGTTTGTTCCTCGGATTTTCACTAAAATAGTGTCGTTATGTCTTAATTTCGCATGAGGATTTAGGACAACAATGTCATTTTTATTGAATTCCGGGGACATGCTGTTGTCGTGTAACCTAAAGGCAAAAGCACCTTGTTCAAACAATATGGCATTGGATTTGATTAAGGGAAGATAGTCTTCAACGTCGTGTAGATTAAGCTCCTCAATGCATTCTGTTTTAAGTAATTCCGCTTCATTAAAAATGGGAATGGATTTGAATTGACGTGAGTTATTGCTAAGGTCTTGCGGAAAATTTTTGTTATCACTTAAGCACAGAAGATAGGGCGCCGGTATATTCAAGCACCTTTCCAAGATTTTAGCTTCTTCAAGCTTGGGTGTGCGAAAGCCAGTTTCCCAGTTACTAATTCTTGTTTTCCCTAAGCCTGTGACGGCAGAGAGCTCAACTTGAGAAAGACCCAATGCTAATCGTCCCTCAGCGATTCTTTTTCCAATTAGTAACTTGATGCTCATTGATTCATCCACTTAGACAAGATGCTTGCTCCCGCTAAGGCGCGGGCTCAAGGGTTAGGTGTATCGCACTAAAACAACCACAAAAAGTGTTTAAAAAACACCTTTTGAGCAATGATAATGGATTCGGTCGATTGAATAAAGGCTTTTTTAAGAAATTTCTTAGTCTGTTATGACGATCATGATTGTTTCGTATGAAAAAGGGTTTATTTTGACTCGTCATCCTTAGGTTTGCGTTGAGCTAAACCTAATTTTTCTTTAAAGCGTGCGATGGTTTTTGGATCATAGTTTCGTGTTATTTTGTGCGTAATGAGGGGATTTGAGCGTGTTGCAGTGTTGTTTAATTGGTGTTCAGGTTGCATGGCATTGATTGCATCACGGGAAGAGGTCGACGAACGTTGATTGATCATGCCTGGGTTGTTCGTGGGTGTTCGGAAGACGGTTTTTTTTGAATGGAGGGCATTTTGGTGATCACGAGCTAATTTGTTTTCAAGGTGTTGTTTAATTTGAGCTGTAGCGCGTTCAGCATCTTCGATGCTCACCGAGTCGATGATGTTTCCCTGCAAATCAATGCGCATTTCTTGAGCTTTAAGACATGTTAAGTAATCAAGTCGACGTGTGAATAAAACCACCGCTTCGCGTAGTTTACTGCGTGATATTCCAAGTGCTGCTGCTTCAGCATGACATTGCAAAATATCATTCATAATACCAATTTTAAGTGGGCGAATGCGCTTTGTATTATCAAACGCTTCAGGAAATTTTATCGCAAGCCATTCTAAGGTTTGTTGGCGAATTTTTTGAGATTGTATTTTTTGAGTTTGGTTGATAATCGCGGTACGTGGGTGTAGGGGAGATCTTCGTTTCATGTTGAGTTCCTAAAACAACTATTGGAATGATATTTATAGTTTATTTAAATTGAGCTAATATTAAATTATAGCATGTTTTGATTTCGATTTTCTCGACAAGGCATTGCCAGTGAGAATCTCTTGCCTTGCGGCAAATTAATTTGAGGTCATAGGGCTACTCAGCAGCGAAAACGGCCGAAAGATTAGCAGTATATACTCGACAGAAGGAGTTTTTTAATGATAAAACGATTTTTCATACTATGTCTTGTTGCATCTTTTCCTTGGCTTGTTCTTCTTTATAAGGACAATGTTGGAGGCGCATTACTTGCCTTAGTGATGCAGGTGTCAATTATTGGGTGGATTCCAGCCAGCATGTGGGCCTTGCGTGCGTTGAATGAGACAAAAGAGGACAAGAGGTCTAAATCATCTGAAATTGATTAACTGGATAAGGAATGAGTTTAAATGGCCCTTCGTGTTATTGTGAACGGGATTCATGGCAAGATGGGTCGTCTTGCCAAAGTGAGCATCGAAGCTTGCCCTCAACTTGAATTAGTTGCGGGTCTTGGTAGGCAAGATAACCTTCGTCAAGCTATTGTCGATACTCACGCTGAAATTGTGGTTGATTTAACGCGTGCCGACAGTGTTTATGCTAACACGCTGATGATTATTGAAAGTGGAGCACATCCTATTGTAGGGACGAGTGGTTTAGTGGATGAACAAATCAAAACACTCAAGGCTCGAGCTGAAGCCAAACAATTGGGTGGTATCATCGTCCCTAATTTTTCAATTGCTGCGGTGTTGATGATGCGTTTTGCGCGTCAAGCAGCGCAATACCTTCCTGATGTTGAAATTGTAGAAGCCCATCATCCTCAAAAATATGATGCCCCTTCAGGGACCGCGATGAAAACGGCAGAAATGATCGCTCAAGTGCGATCTCATGTGCCGCAACAAGAAAATACTCACCATGAATTATTGCCTGGCTCTCGAGGTACGGATTATCACGGTATTCCAATACATTCGTTACGACTCCCTGGTGTTTTGGCCAGGCAGCAAGTTATTTTTGGCAGTACAGGTGAAACATTGACCATCACGCACGACAGCATTGATAGGGCTTGTTTCATGCCAGGTCTGCTCCTTTGTTGCCAAAAGGTGAATCAATTAAAGACCTTGTATTATGGTTTGGATGGGCTTCTTGATTAACGGCGGTCTATCTGTTGTGGTTCGAGATTCATTATGTCCTTTTGATAACGCCCCAGAATGACGTACCTGGGGCACACATAACTTCGACAACCATTATTGGGATTGAGTTAACGCTTTAGCGGCTGTAGCAGCATTGAATTCGAAGATTGTTTGTTTAAGTTCGCTTAGTTCGCCTAACGTTTTTTCATAAATGTTATCGAGCTCGCCCGGTTTTTCAGCGCCATAAGTGAGTGCTTCAATTATTTGATAAAAACGGTCTGTGGGTTGTTTACGAAAGTATTTTTTGTCATCTCGACGACGAATGACATCGTAAATATCAGCTAATTTTTTGTAAGGATCGTCTTCATCGAAGAGATTGAGACTGTTAAATATCTTGGTAACGGTTGCAGGCATGGTATGAGTCGGCGTAGCATCAGGTCGGGTAAGATTTGATTCTTGCATGTAGCTGGCGGCTATTTTTAAAAAGCTTGTAATCACATTAGGGGTTGTTTGGCTTGCCCAAAAATTTTCTTCACGAACAATAATAGAAATCAAATTAAGCAAAATTCGTACTTTGGGAAGAGGTAGATCATGTGCTGCCACCATGCAAAAAGGAAAAGAGGCTGAAATATCTCGTGCTGAGACGATTTTTTCAATTTCATTATTGCTCGCTAATCGATCATCTTGAGCCAAGTTTTCTGATGTTATCGCATCAATAAGGTCGCCTGTTAAATAGGTTTCAGGATTTTTAATACCATCAGAGCCTGGTGCATTTTGTCCTGAAAAGAGTTGAGCATGCTGACTGCAATATAACTGAGTGAATATACGAACAAAGTTTTTTCGATTTAAAGAGAGCCGAGAGTCAGCGTATTTGGGCCAGAAACCATATTGATCATGAAAACACAACATGGCGTCGGTGTGAATTAATTGGATAGCTTTACGATCTTTACCACTCACGCACGAGCCGTAGCTGATCCCACCGATATAAGAAATCAAGATGTCTTCTAAGGAACTTAAAAAAAGCTCACGGCCATGATGATCGCTCGCCCAGGCTGTCCCTGTTCCCGAATTTAACGTCTTGTCATAGTCACTAATTAATTCCTCTAAAGCACGAAGATACTGTTGTTGTTCGGGCTCATGACGTTGCTGCATGATCTCAAGATGCTCTTGCGCGGCACGAAAGATGTTCAGGCACTCGGGTGAATTCGTGGGCGTATAAAGAATGCCTCGTGCGTAGTTGAACGGATGATTTGTTGAGAAAACGGGCTGCTTTATCGTTATTGCATGAGCTATTGCGTGTTTGCGTTGTTCATCGAGCCAGGGATCAGGGATCCATTGATTAAGGAGTTGCATAGGGCTAATTAAAGTTTGAATTAATACAGGCCGAGGGCTGCTGCTAGGGTTGACTTGTCTGGCATGATCGCACAGTTGTTCAACGTTTCTTGTAGTGTGCAGTTCTTGGATGTTTGTAGCGTATTTCATGATATCACGCGAACCTAGGTGGCTGGATCGCAAGCGTGGTGCGAATGATTTTATTTCGCTGGTGATAGGGTTGATAAGATGTGTTTGATGTTGTGCCGCATTCGCAAGTCCAGGAATAGTTCGTAAACGACTGGATAACAGAAAGACGGCTTCTGGGTCATCTAAATCTATTTTTTGTAATGTCGCATAAAGCAGTTTTTTTTCTGCTGCCGGTAAATAGGAAAACCAGTTATTATGAGGATTGATTCGTTCGTCGAGTTCATCTTCGTCTAAACTCTCAAATAAGTGCATTATAGTGTGAGAGGGATCTTCCTCAGAAATAGTTAGTGAAGGGTTTGTCCGATTGGAGGCTTTAATTTGTTTGAGTTCATCCAGCGTTTTTTTTGTGAAGGGAGGAAGAGCTTTATCCACCATTAATATTAAATTTGAGCTGTCTGGACTTGTGACGGTTAGGGTTGCGTATTGGGGCCGTTTTTTTTGAAGCAGGAGGTATTGCTCCGCTTTATCAAGGCGCTCAATTGCGTCATCGGGGTTTAAATGCCAAAGAGCCGCAATGGCATCGGTCAAAAGAGTTGTAAAATAGCGTAGTTTTTGCTGATATTGAACCGCTGTTAAGCCTGGCTCAAGGGTGCTGTGTTGGTGACACCACTCAAGGTAGGAGCCTAATTGAGTTAAGATTTTCCCTGGAGGAATTGCTTCGCATAGAAAATGGAACGCTTCAAATAAACTGGTCAGGCGGTGTTGATAGCTTTGAAAGAGCTTAGGCTCATGAGAAAAACGTTCAATAATAAGCTCGTCACCTAATAATGTTTGCAAGGCCTTGTTTAAGGCGGGTGTGACATTCATGCTTTCGGGTATTCTTAGTATTGTTAATCCCATGATTAAAAAATCCTAGCTTTGGTTTGCGTATTATCGAATAATTCGGTACGGTGAATAATCATAATTAGACCATTTGTAGAAATTATACTCTGATCAGACGATCATCATCAGTATGAAGAGTATATCGTATTATGAAAATTGCTGCGATTGAATAAAGTGTCATTTACAAGGAGTTTACAGTGGCCACGATTAAGACAGAAGATTTTACGGGATATTCGGAATTAAGTATTGACGACGCGGTGACGGATGCGCTAGAAAAGGCAGGTCAATTTCAACGGATCGAAGTCATTGAAACACGCAGTAGCCAGCACGGTGAGAATCAAAGTCAATATCAGGTGACACTGAAGGCCCGTGATGATTAATTGGGAGCATGCATGTTTGCATATCAAGGAGTAATACATGATTTATGAAATTCCGCATTATAACGCTGGTAAAAGGTTCCCTCAACCTAGTGTTAAAACTTACACGGTGACTAATCCCGCTTTGGGTGAGGCCATTGGGATAGTGCATCTGGCTGATCCTGCTTTGTGTGAGCAGACGATTCAACAAGCGAAAGAGGCTTTCCCTGCTTGGGCGGTCACTACACCAATAAAACGAGCGCGGATTTTATTTAAGTTCCGCGACTTAATGGAAAAATACCATACCGATTTAGCCCGAATGATTACGCGTGAGCACGGGAAGACGTTGGAGGACGCCAAGGGTTCGGTAGCACGTGCCATTGAAGTTGTTGAATTTCATTGTGGTTTAGTGTCGCAATTGCAAGGTCATTTTTCCGTGGATGTTTCAAGTCACATGGATTGTTATACAATTCGCCAACCACTTGGTGTTTGTGTTGGCGTCTCGCCTTTTAATTTTCCGGTCATGGTGCCGGTGTGGATGATGATTCCGGCCATTGCTTGTGGAAATACTTTTATTCTTAAGCCGTCTGAGCAGACCCCGTCGTCCTCATTACGCTTGTTTGAATTGTTGACCGAGGCGGGCTTGCCTGCTGGGGTTGCAAATTGCATTCAGGGTGATAAAACAGCGGTGGATTATTTATTGACGCATCCTGACATACAAGCCTTGACGGCAGTGGCCTCAACGCCGGTTGCTGAATCCATTTATAAAACAGCGACCGCTCATGGTAAACGCGCGCATACGTTTGGTGGAGCTAAAAATCACTGTCTGGTCATGCCGGATGCTGATTTAGAGCAAACTGCGCAAGCTATTGTTGGTGCAGCTTATGGTTCGGCAGGTGAACGTTGTATGGCTATCTCCGTGGTGGTGGCGGTGGGTGATAGTACGGCAGATGCTTTGATTGAGCGTATGCGCCCTTTCATTGAAGCCATGCGCATTGAACCGGGTGATGTGCCTGGTTGTGATATGGGTCCTTTAATTAGTAGCGCTCATCGGGCGCGAGTTTTGGCTGCCATTGACGCGGGTGTGCAGGAAGGAGCTTCTCTTGTGATGGACGGACGATCGTTTCGACATCCGCAACATCCTAATGGATTTTTCATGGGACCTTCTTTATTTGATCATGTGAAGGAAACGATGTCCATTTATCAACAAGAAATTTTTGGTCCCGTGCTTTGTGTGATGCGTGTTGATACGTTTTCACAAGCCTTGTCTTTGATTAATCGTCATCAATACGGTAACGGGACGGCTATTTTTACGCGAGATGGGTATACGGCTCGTCAGTTTAGTCAGCAGGTGGATGTGGGTATGGTTGGAATCAACGTCCCTATTCCTGTGCCTGTTGCCAATCATCCCTTTGGGGGTTGGAAACGGTCTTCGTTTGGTGATACCAACATGCATGGATTGGAGAGTATTCATTTTTACACGCGCCGTAAAACAATGACGAGCAAATGGCCGACGACGTCATTAGAACCGACGAGTTCGTTTGCTATGCCAACGCATGATTAGGACCTTCATGGAATAAAAGGAGATAAAATGACACGTATTGGTTTCATTGGATTAGGTCATATGGGGTTACCTATGGCGTGTAATTTGATTAAGGCTGGACACGAAGTCACAGGCTTTGATCTGAATCCGGAGGTGCTTGCTAAGTTTCATGCCACAGGAGGCTATCAGGCAAGCTCCGTCAGTGAAGTCGCCATGAATAAAGAGGTGATTTTGACGATGTTACAAACAGGTGAGCAAGTGAAGCGAGTCTGTTTGGGTGAGCAAGGATTTTATCACCTTGTCCCGGGTGCCTTGCACATTGATTGTTCGTCAATCGATGTGCAAAGCGCACAGCAATTGCATCAAGAAGCGATAGCACATCAACTTTTGATGATTGATGCCCCCGTATCGGGTGGCGTGCGGGGCGCTGAGGCGGCAACGCTAACGTTGATGGTGGGCGGTGAACAAGAGGCCTTGGATCGTGCGATGCCTTATTTAATGACCATAGGGTCAAAAGTAATTCATGCGGGAGCAGCAGGAACCGGGCAAGCCGCGAAAATTTGTAATAATATGATTCTTGGTGTTTCGATGGTAGCTATTTCGGAGGCCTTTGTGTTGGCGGCAGAGTTAGGTTTGTCGGCCGAAAAACTGTTTGATGTTGTGACGAATTCGTCGGGACAGTGCTGGGCGATGAGTCATTATGCCCCTGTTCCTGGGTTGATTCCAGAAGCACCGGCCAGTCACGATTATCAGCCGGGATTTAGTGCGTTCATGATGCTTAAGGATTTAAAATTAAGCCAACAATCTGCTCTTGCGGTGAATGTGCATACCCAACTCGGCCAGCAGGCAACAAAATTGTATCAACATTTTATTGATGCTGGTGATGGCGAGCTTGATTTTTCTGCCATTATTAGGAGCTTGGCTTAAAATGTCGCATGGTGTTTTATCATTCAAGTGGGCGATCCACAGTTTCTGGGTTGTCCCATTCAAACCAACGGTCCAACTGAGCAATTAGTTCATTGAGACCTTCTTTGTTGAGCGAGGAAAAATTTTGCACACTAATCCATTCTCCCATTTCTTGACACTCATTCCTAACCTTGGCAAGACTGTTTTTTGCGTTACCACGGCTTAATTTGTCGGATTTGGTTAGAAGAATATGAATAGGTAATTGACGGGGTAATAATTGTTGAATTAGTTTTCGGTCTAATGCTTGAAGAGGATGGCGGCAGTCCATGAGTAACACAATGCCCCGCAGCGAAGCTCTAACTTCAAGGTAGCGCGTTAAGGTACGTTGCCACTCTTCTTTAATTTTGATAGGGACATCGGCATAGCCATAACCAGGTAAATCAACTAAGCGTCGCGATTCATCCAGGGTAAATAAATTGATTAATTGTGTTCGTCCTGGCGTTTTACTGGTTCGCGCCAAACGTTTTTGGATGGCTAAGGTATTGAGTGCCGTTGACTTTCCGGCGTTGGACCGTCCTGCAAATGCGACTTCATAACCGCTGTCATGGGGCAGTTGTTTAATCAGGGCGGCGCTTTTTAAAAAAGTGGCAAGTCTGTAACGATTGATAATCATAACCTAGTGCATATGTAAATTTTTGGTCAGACAGTGTAACATTAAATGCCAAAAAACACCGGGTATCGTATGAAAAAATCAATTTTGACTCAATTATTTCTTGTTGCAGCGACAATTGGTGGGATTGAACAAGCGTTGGCAAGCGTCTCTGCTGAAATAATTGCTAAAACACAAACGTGTGCTGTTTGTCATGGTCAACAGGGGGTGAGCTCTAATCCCGAGTGGCCTAATTTAGCAGGGCAACATGCGAGCTATTTACGCAAACAACTCATGGAGTATCAGCAAGGCACAAAGCGTCAGGCGCCTATCATGGCAGGTATTGTTGCAAGCTTAAGTGAGGCGGACATGAAGGATCTGGCAGCTTATTATGCGTCGTTACCTCGGGGCATGGGTAAAGTCTCGCCAACATATCAAATGTTGGGTGAAAAAATATATCGAAGCGGTGACGTTGATCAAGGGATCACGGCATGTATTGCGTGCCATGGCCCCAAGGGGGGTGGTAATGACGAAGCCAGGTTCCCGATGCTTGCGGGACAACAGGCCGCTTATACGATTCAACAGTTGCATGCGTTTAAAGATAAAACACGTAGCAATGATCTAAATCACATTATGCAGGATATTAGTGCTCGAATGAGTCACAAGGATATGGAAGCCGTAGCTTATTACATGCAGGGATTGGATTGATGCGTTGCGTTGCAACGATTTAGGGAGGGTTCTTAAGCGTAGGAAAATAGTGAGATGAATAGAAAAATTTTGATATTCACTCGGTCAAAATTATGTTAAATTTAAAAATACCCGCCTTGATTTTGCTCCAAATTAAAGCATAGTGAAAATTTACTTGCCATTTTTAGAATGGCTCGGTATAATTCGCGTCAACTTAACTCAGAAGTTGCTTGATATGCCTCCAAACGAAGGCCCTAGCGATGTTACTGGACGTAAGTTTTCCTCTCAGGGACGTGATGGCACGCAAAGTAGTAGAGTGAAAAGTAAAAACAAAGCTCAGCGCCTGGCCGAAGCATTGGATCGGGATCACAGCATTTATGTTTTTCAAGCGGCTCTTGATGGCCTTAATATTTCGTATACTACTCTTAAGTATTTTTTTGATACGTTAAATCCTGACGCGACCACCTCCTCTTCGAATGCCATGAATTCTTGGATGTTAACGCCAGAAGGCATTGCTGCAGTTGCTGTTGAATCTGTTTTTCTTATCGCATTCTCCATGCTTGCAAATCACCTCAAAGTGCATGATGACTATCAGCTTTGTTGGATGGTTCCTAGTCTTGCTATTAAAAAAAATAAATTGTATCTACAAATAGCAGAAAATGGTTCGCTTGGATATACCGTCAAAGATCCTTCCGGCATTGATCGTAGTGACGTTATTGCACCAAAAGATCTAGGGCTTGACCCTGACGAGATAAAAAAATTAACACTTAAGCAATTACAATCTCACACCGCAAAAATTTTGGAAATCACCTTAACACGAGGTCATACCGAAAAACCCAAACCGAAATTATTGAACAAATACCTGATTCAAGTCTGGCCTTATTTTCGCGATAGCCTGAAAGGGATGAAAAACAGCTATAAAGGCATGAGCAGTGTATTAACAATTTTTAATTTGTTAGGCGAGTTAGGGGTTCATGATTTAAATTTATTGATTGTGCCATTATCTGTTGCGTTAGGTGGGGTGACGATATTAAATCGTCTTTGGTATCGGCGCATGAAAAATCAACGCAAAGAGAAGCAGGATGAAAATGTTCGATTGCAAAAAAAGATTTTAGCTTGCCAAACGATGACCGAGGAAGACGCGGCACTTTTTCGTGAAAAAATACAACACGGTCACAGTAAGAATGAAAGTATGAAGGCCCTTGGCTCGGCTGTTTTGGCAGGATTGACAGACGGTCTTTATTTATACATGGGTGTGTTTACTTTGGCTGCGTTATCAGGGCCTTTATTTTTTGCGGTTTGTGCTATTTCGGCGGTTTATGTTTTGACGTCGGTTGCGACCCGTATTTATGAAGAAACTGATTATCAGAATAAATTGAAAGCATCACAACTTCAAGTTGAGTTGATCTTGACGACTCAGCTTCTTAAGTCTCAACTTAAGGCATTAAATGGGTTATTAGCCCAGCCTTATTCGCAACATGCTGAGGAAGAAGCGTTGCGTGCAAACATCGCAAAAAACTGGGCTCAATTAACGCAAAGCCGTCAACAGCTGGCGTCGTTGTCTGTCGTGTTTAATACTGCGGCGTTATTGGGTGGTTTAAAAAGTGGTTTGACCGCTTATGGCGTTTTGGCGAGTATTTTATTTGCTGTCGGAACGGTGCTTGTTTTGGCGTCGGTGGCTTTTCCTCCGGCGTTATTGATGACCGTTGTTTTTCTTGGTGTGGCGTGTTTAATTGGGTTTACGATTCATTCTTTAGTGCAGAATTACCGTCATCGGTGTGAGCAAATGGAATTGAGCAAGTCAGCAGATGCTTTATTGCTAAGGACGAAAGATAGTATAGATAGTTTAAAAGAGACTTCCATGGATAATCTTGAACGACTAAGGCAGAGTCAAACTGTCAAATTAATTCTTGAAACGGTGGAAGATAAGAATAAGAAGTTAGTGATTAAACGTTCACTGCAATACACCTTTGAAGTTTGGTTGGGTAAATGTTTAGAAATATGCCGCGCATTTTTTACCGGTGTGAAACAGGCGTCTAAATCAGTGAACTTTTCAATGGGCACGTTTTACCACAACGCCTTGTTTATCTTGATTATCACGGTGGTGGGTGGTTTGGTTTCTGCGTTAAGTGGAGGCTTGCGCGCTCTGGCGAAGGGCTTTGGTCATCATGACGATGATGTTGCTGATCATTCGGCGCTTGTAAAAGCGCCGTCACAAACGTCGTTGCTTTCATCTTCAGACTCGTCGTTGGTTCCAGTTAGTCCAGTGCCGTCGGAAAATGATTTGCTGGTGGCACCGATTACGCCTGTTTCTGAATTGTCCGCTGATGTCGTTCAGGAGGATGCTGATAAAATTTCAAGTTTTTCCATCGCGGCGGTCGGCACTTCGACAGCTTTGAATGGCGATCAGCCTGGTGCGTTAGCCCAATTGCTTGATCAGGTTGTTCAAAAGGAAGCGGTACCTTCTTTAGGGTCGGAAAAGCAGCCCAAAATCAGTGTGGGTCCATCGCCTAATTCCTTTTTTCATCGACCTTTAAAATTCAATAATCAGTCGATCGCTCGTATATATCCCGACCTAGAGTCTGAAACAACACCCTGCATATTATAAGGCTGGTTTGATAACCTCATTAACATCATGCGGTGAGGCAATTACGTTTTAAGAGCTCCCTGGGTGTATAACTCAGGATTTAATTTCGGGTCGTTATACATTTTAAATTGATGATAAACGCGAAATGTTCGTTGTTGGCCTTGAACTTCAGTCAATAAACTATCTAAGCATTGACGGAGTTGATGGCGCTGTAAGATTAAAATCTGATGTTTGTCTTTGCAACGTTGGCGGTGTTCATCATCGACATCTTGGCGTTCAACTTGTAAGTGCATGTGATATAGTTTTAGCGCCATAATGGAGAGACGATCGATGATCATGCCTGGTGTTTCGGAGTGAATGGGGCAGTGGACGTCTTGACTTGGGGTTAGTTTTTCAAAAAGCCAGCCGTCCATTAATTCCATGACATTGTTGCGTTGTTGATTGAACTTATCAATTTCACGTTTGGCTTTATAAACAAATTCAAATCCTTGATCTTCTCGACGCGCTCGGTCTTCAGCAAGCCAAAGTTGAAAATTCCAGGCATGATTTTGTTCAACCAAGGCATCGAAGTCGGAGTATTCTAAAACTAACGTATTCTTTTTCCAGTGAATAATGCGCTGGTCGTGAAGCGTTGTGATTTTTTCGGTGAGGTGAGGATCTAAGTTCATAGTAGTATCGTTTAAGACTCTAAGTGAGTGTTTCAAAATACAAATTATACAGCCTTAAATACGCTCCGTCATTCTCCATGCTAAGAAGAGCATGATTAATATTATTGATTAAGGTGTTATTGTCTTTGTTGGCCATGATGCCATAACCAAGTCCGACTGGGATATTGTTGCCAATTAATTTAAACATATCATTATTGTTGGCAACCCAGTATTCGGCGGTGGCAGCGTCTAATAATCCAGCATCAATGTTATCGTTGCCTAGTGCTTGCAGAAGATCAGCTTGAGTTTTGTATTCTGTGACGTTGGTTTTAGCACCTAATGTTTTGAGCGCAAAACTTTTAAATAAAGAACCACGTTCAATGCCGATACGTAGCCCGTTGAGACTGTCTAAATCTTTGCACACCGAGGTACTTTTTACCATAAATCGCCCACTACTGGCCATGTACGGCAAACTAAAAAGAAATGTTTCGTTACGCGCTGCTGTAATGGTGACACCGGCGATGATGCCGTTAATTTCTTTATTGAGGAGTGCTGGGAATAATTGTTCAAAGGTATACACTTTAAACGAACACGATTGATTGATTCGGGTACAAAGTTCTTTGATTAACTCAACATCAAAACCCGTTAATGTTGTTGAGTTATTGGCTGCCATCTCAAAAGGCGGATTGTAATAGGTTGTGCCAAAAACCCAAGGATCGGCGAAGAGAAGGGCACTGAAGAGTAGGTTTATCAGAAAAAGAAACGTTCGTGGCATAGAATGCTCTATTGAGTAGACTAATAGTAATTTATAGACTACTTGACTAAAATGAACTTGCCAAGAGCTGTCCGTGGAGTTTAAAAATCAGAACATGAAAAATCATCGATTGATAAGTATAATTTTTTGGGGTGTCAGCAGTTGGGTTTGGGCTCAAAATAACGCTCCTTCGTCATGCCGACCCATTGCAGTCCGCGGGGATTCGGTCATGTTTAGCACCACGAAACCAGTCTTAATGATTATTCATAATTTATCAGGCGGTGATCTTTGGATAACGCATCCTGTCGCCGATCCTGGAGCGAGTGCGGGTTTTAGTAGTCTTTTAGGGGCAAATCAATGGTCTGCCTTGGTTGTGGACAAGAAATCATTTGAACTGACTTGCATTGAATCAAAACCTGGGCATGAACAACAAATTGCTTGCGAAGGTCAGTTGGTTATTTGTAAGTGGCCTAAGGTAAAAATAAGCTTAAAGCAGCGAGGCACTTATTGGGCTGCTGAAAATATGAATTGGTCTGATCTGCGCACCTATTTAGGAGGGCGAGGTTTTTCATTACCGGCTTCGGCCAATAAATGATACACTAGTAAAGTTGATGATAGGCCCAGGCCAATCTGATGTTATTGATTGATTTTTTACTTGAGAATGTGGTTACCGTGAGCAAAAAACGAAAAGATCCTTTTTATAATAGAGAAAAAGAAAAATATGCTCTGCCAATACCGAGTCGTGAGTTAATCATGCAAATATTGGAAGAGCAAGGTTGTCCTATGTCACGTCATGAAATGTTTGATGCTTTGGAAGTCAAAGAAGAAGAGCAAGAGGCGTTGAGCTTTCGGCTAAAAGCAATGCTACGTGATGGTCAGCTCATGCAAGACCGACGTGGTCGTTTTTGTTTGGTAGAGCGAATTAATTTGGTTCGTGGAAGGGTGCAGGGACATCCGGATGGTTTTGGTTTTTTCATCCCTGAAGACGGCGGGGATGATATGGTTCTTTCTCCGAAAGAAATGCGCGCCGTAATGAACGGCGATCATGTCTTAGCTTATCAGGCTGGCGTTGATCGTCGCGGGCGTCCTGAAGCTAAAATTCGTGAGGTCATTGAACATGCTAACCTCACCGTGGTTGGGCGATTTTTTACAGAATACGGTGTGGGTTTTGTTATTCCGGATAGCAAGCGTTTAACTCAAGATATTTCAGTTCCTTTAGAATTTGCCGGTGAAGCTAAAAACGGACAAATGGTGTTGATTGAGTTGGTTGCTTTTCCAACCAAACGCAGTCAGCCTATTGGTAAAGTGATCCAAATTTTGGGTGAACATATGGCGCCAGGCATGGAAACGGAGGTGGCAATTCATGCTTACGGCATTCCCTTCGAATGGCCTGAAGCTGCTCTTACTGAAGTTTCTAAAATCTCGATGCAAATCCAAGACAGTGAGTTAGAGGGGCGAACCGATCTGCGTCATTTGCCCTTTGTCACCATTGATGGTGAAGATGCTCGCGATTTTGATGATGCGGTCTATTGTCAGCCTAAGAAAAAAGGCGGCTTCCAACTTTATGTGGCGATTGCCGATGTTAGTCATTATGTTCAGCCTGGTTCGGCTCTCGATAGGGAAGCCGTGAAACGCGGCAATTCAGTGTATTTTCCAAGTAAAGTTGTGCCAATGTTGCCCGAGGCTTTATCCAACGGCATTTGTTCCTTGAATCCGCATGTTGATCGTTTGGCAATGGTTGCTGAAGTTGGAATCAGTGCGGAAGGTAAAATTACCCGTACGCGGTTTTATCGTGCTGTTTTTCATTCTCGCGCTCGATTAACCTACACGCAAGTGGCTGAATGGTTGGCAAACCAGGCAACGCCAACGGAATATAACGGAGTTTGGCCAACATTGCAGTCCCTTTATGCTTTATTTAATGTCCTGCTTAAGTCGCGAAAGGAGCGTGGTGCCATTGATTTTGATGTGATGGAAACGCGTATTGTGTTTGATGAAAACCGTAAAATAAAACAGATCGTTCCTTTAGTCCGTAATGAAGCACATCGCTTGATTGAGGAGTGCATGTTAATTGCGAATGTTGCCGTGGCGCGATTTTTAGAAAAATCAGAGTTGCCTATATTGTATCGGGTTCATGAGTCGCCCGATGTTGAGAAGATTAAAACGTTGCGAGAATTTTTAGGGGAATTTGGACTTCAGTTGGGTGGAGGCAAAAAACCGCAACCTAAAGATTTTCAAAAAACATTAAATACGGCATCACTACGACCGGAAAATCACTTGATTGAAACGGTAATGCTCCGCTCTTTAAAGCAAGCTCAATATGTCGAAATTAATGATGGACATTTTGGTCTTGCTTATCCGGCCTACACTCATTTTACCTCGCCTATTCGCCGTTATCCTGATTTGTTGATTCACCGTGCTCTGGGTTATTTGTTAGATAGACGCCCCTTGGATGAGTTTATGTATCATCATGACGAGATGGCGCGTTTAGGTAAAAGTTGCTCGGTGACGGAAAGGCGCGCTGATGAGGCGACTCGTGAAGTGGTTTCATGGCTTAAATGCGAGTACATGCAAGATAAATTAGGCCAAATTTTTCAAGGAAAGATTGCGTCGGTCACAAGCTTTGGAATTTTTGTTGAATTGGATGAAATTTACGTTGAAGGCTTGGTTCATGTGACCTCGCTGCGTAATGATTATTATGCTTATGATCCAGTGAAGCATCGTTTGGTGGGTGAGCGTAGCGGTCAGGCTTATCGTTTGGGCGATAAAGTGACGGTGATGGTTGCTCGAGTTGATCTTGATGAACGTAAAATAGATTTTGAACTTGTTGTTGAAGAGAAAAATGACTGATCATTATGTTTATGGGTTGCATGCGGTCAAAGCGGTTTTGACGAATCAACTTCGAAAGGTAGACATTCTTTACTTGAGTAGCGAACGTTATGAGCGCAATGATGATAAAATCAAGCAAATCGAGGCTTTAGCGCGTGGGCAATCCATTCGTATTGAAAAACAATCTACCAAAGAAATGAACCAACGTTTTGCAGAGGTGACTCATCAAGGCGTTCTTGCTTTAGTCAAGCCCCTTCCTGAGTTGGGCGAGCCTGATTTGGTGTCCTTGCTTGAGACCAGTAAAAAACCATGTTTTATTCTTATTCTTGATGGGGTCACGGATCCGCATAATTTGGGTGCTTGTTTACGTACCGCGGATGCGGCAGGCGTTGATTTTGTGGTGATCCCGAAAGATAAAAATGCCAGTATTACGCCGATTGTAAGTAAAGTAGCGTGTGGAGCTGCAGAACTCATGCCTTTAGTGCGTGTGACCAATTTAGCGCGGGCCATTGAAACCTTGAAACAAGAAGGAGTCTGGGTTTACGGTGCCGCAGGGGAAGCTACACAAAGCCTTTATCAATTGGATTGCCAGGGTGCGCTTGCGGTGGTGATGGGTGGTGAGGGTGATGGTTTGCGACACTTGACGCGTGAACGTTGTGATGGTCTTTTTTCACTGCCGATGTTAGGTGGTGTTGAGAGTCTGAATGTATCGGTTGCGACCGGGGTGACCTTGTACGAAGTGTTGAGACAGCGTTCTTTGTGATGGTGGTTCGTTTTTGAGCAAAAGGTTGACGATAGACCGGTTCTCAGAGTACGATCATTCCCGGATAAAAATAATTATAATGAAAGGCCGTTGTAAAAAACGGAGTAACTATGACCATGAAAAAAAAATTAAAATGGGTTATTGCTAACAGCTGTTTACTTCAATTATCGCTTGTTTATGCAGCTCAGGATTTAACAAGCTCGTCTACTGATCCTTTATATCGAGATTTTAGATTTGATTCGGCAAGATTGCTTAAAATGAATTCAGTACCATCACTTGTACCACATTTGGTTTTTAATGGGCTAAATTATGGTGCAAATTCTGAGAAGGGAAATGACTCCAATGAGTCTCCTGTGAATGGATTTTTTCTGTATAAACTCGAAAAAACAGATTCACGCTTATCACTTCCGTCTAATCCGTTCGCAAATAATGAAAAACAATCGTTAAATGGTAGCCTTTATGGCCATTTGTTCCAACGTTTAGTACAGCATATTTTTGTTGACTTGGCAGGCGGCTATGAGTCAAACGATAACTCGTTAGCACGGTTCTCATCAGACTCTGACCTTTATAAAGACAATAGCAATAATAATGCTTACAGTAAAAATTGGTTTGCGAGTGCTTCAGCACTATTTACGCACACGTGGAAAGAATTTGCTTTTAATGCCAACTTGGGGCTGACTCATGCAGAAGCTAATCAGGACCCTTATAACTTGTACTTTGCTCAAACGACAACCCCTGCTTTTGCGACATCGTTGCAAAATAAAGTTTCATTTTTGCATGAGAATGCAGAGTTAAGTTATCGAGCTAGCTCATTGGTCCAGCCTTTTTTTGGGGGTGGATTACTTCAGGTGGTAAATCCTAATAACAGTACACAATCGCTGGTTCATTTGGCACTGCCAGGCTCCTTAGATCTTAGCCTTGATAGCAAAGGGTATAAAATAGGTGGCGGTTTAGCCCTTAATTATAAACAGTATGCGCTTCGGCTAGAGCAACAGTATTTTCAGCGAGGGGAGCTTTACCGAAACAATCAATCCACGCTGTCTTTTAAAGTCAATCTTGGGTGATTTTATTTTTTCTTACTTTGTCGAAAAGGCCCTCTTTGTTTAAGAGAGCTTGACGACTCAATGTTAATATTCAACAACGAGTGGAATGATGGCCCGCCAAAATCACTTAAACATGATGATATCACAGCATCCAAAAAACGTGTTTTCAAGAAGGTGGGAATCAATTGCTACGAGCCTACTCTTCATTGGTATTTTTCTTTTTGTGGGTCTCAATCCTGTTCATGCAAGAAGTTCTGCGCCACAACAACCTGAACTTGAAAAAATATACCGTGAGGGAAATGTTTATACCATGCGAGGGGGGTTGCTAGGTATTTTTAGTACGGGGATGGCTATCTTATCGAAGACGCTTGAACGTGATTATAACGTGCATGCATTTACGACGGTTTATCATGACGCCAGTGGTTTAAGCAGTTATATTATTCAGCATTACAACGCGGGCGATTTACGTGGTCCCATTATTTTAGTGGGTCATTCATTAGGCGCTAATGAGCAAATTAAAGTTGCGGATGAGCTCGCTATCGAGCATGTCCCGGTCACGTTGTTAATTACGGTGGATGCAGGTTTGCCGCTTAAAGTGCCCGGCAACGTGAAAGAAGTTTTAAATTTATATCAGCCGACGATTGATCCTGTGTTTAGAGGTGTTCCCTTAGAGGCTATGGATCCTCAATCTACCTTGATTAAAAACCTTGATGTTTCAACCATTAAATCGATTCATGTGAATCATTTTAATATTTCTCAAAACACGACCATTCAGGACATTATGATTCATAAGATTTTGGATGTCTTAAAGATAAAAATCTCTTAATTCGCGCTAAATTACGTGTTGAGCGGTCGTTTTTGAAACAACTTCGACCGCAAAAAGGTAGGTTCCCTGGTCATGAATAAGTTCATTTTTCTTAAAGACTGTTGCGCTTATTTACAACCTAAATAACACACTTTACCAACCGATAGGTATCCGGCCTATTAAGATTAAGACTAAATAAACGATTAAGATTGTGCCAATAAGGCCGGACGGGCCGTATCCCCATGATTGACTGTATCCCCATCTTGGCAAGCCACCGATTAAAAATAATATTAATAAAAC
>JAOAUB010000078.1 GCA_030157805.1 Legionellaceae bacterium | reverse complement strand
ATGGTTCTGTATGAGACAGTTCTGTCGAGAAGAAGCTCTGTCAAAGAATCGTTTGAGAATTAATATTATTTCCTATACATTAGCCCTCTTCATGGAAGTCCAACCAAAGTCTTGATGCTTAACGCGTATGGAAATACTTGCTTTTTGGGGTGGTATTTTATTTTTTTATACTCATTCACCACTAATTGTGATCGGTGTTTTCGTTATTTTATTTTTAAAAGCGCCACGACAAGTTGTCCTCTGGTTTTTAGCGGCATGCTGCTGGGCGTGGTTGCATCAATGGTTTATTGCCGATCGCGGCATGCCACAACGTGTTGTTATTCCTAAAGCGCACTTGATGGGTGAAATTAGCTCTATTCCAACATCCACTGACACTCAATCGCAATTTCATTTTTTACTTCATCAACTCAACCAGCATTCTGTTCGTGCATCAGTTTTATTAAATTGTTACAGCCATTGTCCTTCGTTTAAAGCTGGCGATCGTTGGGAGTTTGATGCCAAGCTCAAAAAACCAATGAATTTAGCCAATCCAGGAAGTTTTGATTATGTGGGCAAACTTAGTGCTAATCACATCACTTGGACAGGGTACATTAAAGATGGCTCTTATCAACAAATCACAACGCAAGGAAAAGGATTTTGGCTTACCCAACTGCGGGAACAATTTGCCGAAACAATTTCTAAAGCCATGATTAACAGTGAAGGTCTGGGTATTGTGCTGGCGATTAGTCTTGGGGTGACCAATCATATTAGCTTAGCTCAGTGGGATTTATTTCGTCGTACCGGAACTACTCATTTAATGGTGATCTCAGGAGCTCATATTGGTTTGATAGCCGGTTTGTTATTTTTATTCATTGAACGGTTGTGGCGGCGTTCGGAGCGATTGTGCTTATATTGTCCGTCGCAGCAAGCGGCAAGTATTGTGGCGATGATTGGTGCATGCAGTTATGCCTTGCTGGCAGGATTTGCAATTCCTGCTGAACGATCGTTAATAGCCTGTGTTTTGGTGCTGGGAAAGAATTGCTTCAATAGACGATTTACTGGTTGGCAAGCTTGGCGTTATGGCCTTCTTTTAATTTTAATTGGTGAGCCACACGCTGTGGTTTCGCCGGGCTTTTATTTATCATTTATTGCAGTGGCTATTTTAATTTCCTCCAGCCAACGTTGGGTGATGCAAGGTTTTAAGAAAACACTGTGTTTGCAATTAGCATGCTTATTTGGGCTTATGCCTATGACGTTATATTGGTTTTCCTACGGCGCGATGAATGGTTTGTTTGCTAATATTCTCGCAATTCCTTTGGTGGGTTACGTTATTGTGCCTTTGTCGTTGATTACTGTATTGCTTAATCAAATGATGACCATCCATTTTTTATTTACATTACTTCATTATTTAACTCAAGGCCTGTTAATTTTTCTCAATTTTGTCAATTCTAGCGCGATGATTAATTTAGAGTTTTCTATAACTCAACCGCTTGCGATGTTCGCGTTGATGGTGGCCTTTGCGTTAGCTGCTTTTTTGCCCATTAAATCAGTTTGGCCGGCAATTGTGATGATGGTCTTGAGCGTTTTTGTGCCGCAGCATGAACACCCACAAAAGGGTGAGGCGAGGGTGGATGTGTTGGATGTGGGGCAAGGGCTTTCAGTGTTTATACAAACTGCAGGGCATCGTTTGTTGTACGATACGGGTGTCAAATTTTATAATGGCAGTGACATGGGGAAGCTTGCAATATTGCCTTATTTTCGATATTACGGTATCACGAGTCTGGATAAAGTGGTGATCAGTCATCCTGATTTAGATCATCGCGGCGGATTGGCGTCCATTGAACAACAGCTTTTAATCAATGAATTGATTGTTAATAATGTGGATTATTATCATCGCGGCAAAAATTGCCATCAGTATCCCGATTGGCAATGGGATGGGGTGCGGTTTCATTTTTTACCGATTAAGGCAGGGTTTAATAAGACAAATAATACGAGTTGTGTGTTGCAGGTCATAACACAACATGGTGCGGTGTTGTTACCAGGCGATATTGAACAGCAAGCTGAAGCCTATTTGATGCAACATTATCCACTAACGCTTCAATCCGATGTGATTATTGTTCCGCACCATGGCAGTAAGACATCCTCCTCCCCGGGGTTTATTCGGAAGGTTAATCCAAAATACGCTATTATTTCCGCCGGATTTGATAATCGTTATCATTTTCCACATCAAGAAACATTAAAAACCTTCTTACGAGAAAAGATCACGGTATTGAATACGATGGATTGTGGCATGGTAAATTTTACCTTATCTAAAGATGGTCGTTTTAGCGTCCCAGAGTGCTATAAAAAAGCTCATAAGATGACTTTGTTTTGATCAAAAAGGCTTATTATTGAAGCTGTAGGAACGTTGTTATATAATCTCGAACTATTTTATGTTGTGAGATGGGATAAATGAACCGAGTTGTGTTTATTGTTGCTGCCGTTATTGTTTTTTTGGGTTTGACTGCTCAAGCAGCTAATTTAGATTGTCAGCAACAACATTGTGTTGGTGTTATTGATGCTGGCAGTACTGGCTCGAGGTTTCATCTTTATGCTTATGATTTGGATGAGCATAATAATCCAGTTCACATTGCTGAATTTTGGTCGAAAAAGGTTAAACCTGGTTTTGCGAGTTTAGAAAACAACCAAGTTACCGTGGATAGCTACGTTACTAACTTAGTTGCTGGGGCGCCGCTGGTTTCAGTGCCCATCTATTTTTATGCAACTGCTGGTATGCGTTTGTTGCCACAACCTAAGCAAGCTCAAATGTTGGCTTATTTAAAAGCTTGGTTTAGTCATCAGAGTCAATGGCAATTAAAAGAAGCTAAAACGATTACCGGCAAGGAAGAAGGATTGTTTGGTTGGTTGGCGGTCAATTATCAGCTTGGAACGTTGGCTGATGAAAATAAAGTATTGGTTGGCGTTATGGACATGGGTGGCGCCTCGGTACAAATTGCGTTTCAGGCAGCTAATGATGGGGATATCAAGGATTCTGATCGTCAACAAATTGATCTTTATGGTCGTCATTTAAATTTATTTATTCATAGTTTTTTGGGTTTGGGGCAGACGGAGGTTTCGCATCAATTCCTCAATAAAGAATGCTGTTTTCCAAACAATTATATTTTGCCTGAAGGCTCACAAGCCGTCGGGGATGCCTATCGCTGTCAATCTGCAGTTTCTAGCATGATTAATTCAGTTCATCATGTGAATGATATCGTTCAAAAAGCTCTGAGCAATAACCCTGTTAGAAGTTGGTATGCTATGGGTGGCGTTGTTGATACCGTGAAAAGCCAACCTTTTGATTTTTTAGGTGATGAATTTAATAATCAATCCATGCTGACGCAAGCACAACAAAATCTTTGTAATCAAGATTGGGAAATTTTGCAAAATCAATATCCAGGAAATGATTATCTTTATGGTTATTGCCTTTTTCCAGCGTATTATTATGCGTTAATGGTGGATGGGTATGGCATTGATTCAACAAAAACGATCAATTATCTGCCGATGACAATGAATGCAGATTGGACTATAGGTGTGGTGTTAATGCGTTGAATCACGTTTATTGAAGCATAAGATCACTCCGGTTTGATGTGTTTAAATTGTTGAGGTAGCATTTCTTTTAATAGGGCGTATTTATAATTGATCCCCACTACCTACGTCTCGCTGCTTGTCTGCGGGATCCAGCAATCTAGCAATATCACAGGATATCCCGCGTATAAAACGCGGGAGGTTGGCAAGGGGGTAAGCGGCTACATTATTCCTAAAATTGATTCGTGTAAGGTATAGAATGGCAAACAGCATAGGTCATGCTCTATGAAAAACTTCCACCAAGCCAACCTTCGACCCTGAAAGATACTTTGAAAATGATTGCTCAACTTGGTGGTTTTCTTGGAAGAAAACACGATGGCGATCCAGGTCCTATCGTTATGTGGAAGGGTTTACGCCATCTAAATGAACATATTAGAGCGCGCGAAGCATTTACGCGCGCATTTGGCCATACTTATGGGTAATGATATGGCCGCGGTAGGTGGAGGGGATGAATTGTAAACATGCCCTAGCTAAAATACGCTCGCCGGTATTGCATCATATGTTTCGCCTAGTGAATCACCACCAACTGCCCATGCAGTACCATCGATAACCTGCGCCTGATAGCATACATCGTTTTGATCTGTTGTTTCTGCTGCTGTTGGAGTACAATATACATGAGCCTCGTTTGCATTGCTTTCAAGCCCCGTACTTGACCAGTACTCACCGTTTTGGCTTGGGTACCCGAGGCTTGGATTATACTGAAATAATAGCTGTCCACCTGTTGCCGCCGCCCAGTTAGAAACCTTGTTACCCGCGACACCGGCCATACATTCCTGTACGTAGCTAGATGTAAATCCCCACTCTTGACCGTCCACATCAGAGCATCCTCCCAGATAATACTCCACACCATGCAGACCATTGGCAGTGATATATCCTACAACACCGACGCCGGACGGCCCTGTTTGTCCTACCTTGTAAGTTTTTTGCCCTTGCGGGTTAGGAGCGGCAAGTGTCGCTGCGGACGCCATCAAAAGAGTCATTGCCGTCAAGCAAGAAAAACCTAACAACGATAATCGCTTCATATTCATCATAATTCATTCCTTATGGTTGATTCCTTTAAACTGAATAAGACAAACTTAACATCAATCCATTTTGCGAGGGAATGTTGTTAATA
Organism: Legionellaceae bacterium; assembly: GCA_030157805.1. Lineage (GTDB taxonomy): Bacteria > Pseudomonadota > Gammaproteobacteria > Legionellales > Legionellaceae > JAOAUB01. The sequence continues at coordinate 694 of JAOAUB010000078.1, read as the reverse complement.
TGCCCCGTATATTCCGTGCTATTAATCGTGTAGTTCGTGTTGCCGTCAAAGACCCCTTGGTATAACAAGGATAAGGCTGCTTTTTCGTTAATTTGATAGCCAAGACCTGCTTGCACTTCAAAGGCTGCTTCGGATAAATCATTGAACGTGACGCGGTCATTGACTTGCAAACGGCGATAAGCCACACCAACTTTAACAAGAGTAAATACTGGAGTAGCCTCTTTGGGTTGCCACGAGCCTGTAAACAATAAATCCAGCATGGGTTTAATATTAAGCTGAGGGTACAATCCACCCAGCTCATCAAGAGTAACTTGGGGGATATCAAGTCGCATAATGTTGCCGCTTTGCACGCCAAGCTCAGCACCAAATCGTACGTTTTTTAAGCCACCGAGGCCACGCGCAATAGCGAATCTACCCAACGCGGTTTGGCCATCGCCTATTGCCGTTTGTGCGGTAGGGTCAGCAGTTGGTCCGCCATGATACGCTTCGTTGTACCAAGTATACCCTAAACTACCTACCAACGACCAAGATCTGTTCGCTTCATGGTCGATAAGCGGCCCCATAGTTCCAGCTGCGGCATGGCCACTCAAGCCAAGACCTAAAACCCAAGAAACCACTGTTTTATTGATATTCATTAAACAAACCTCCCTGTAGTATAGATACAAACATATGTGCTGCAATTTTCAATAAAAAG
>JAOAUB010000077.1 GCA_030157805.1 Legionellaceae bacterium | reverse complement strand
TGCAATTATCATATAACCATATGATTTTAATTACTTAAAACCCATAACTGGGGTTTAAAAGGATTTTAATGTGACTACTCCAAAAAACCGTTTTTTCATGCTCCTTCCATGCTTTTTTCTCTTAGTTCTGTCGGCCTGCACGGGGAGCGTCATTAATTATAGTTCTTATAAGGCTATCAATCTAAACTCAAAAATTGTCGTCATTCCCTTTGCAAATTACACAGAGACACCTTTGGCGGGCGAACGGGCGATGTCCATTACAGCCTCTTTATTAAAATCACGCGGTATTGATAATGTCCTAACGTATCAAAATAACACGCCAAATCACGGCGTATTACTTGGCATGGATAAAGCAACCTCACGAAAAACGCTGCTAGCATGGGCAAGAAGCACCGGAGCACGCTACGCAATGACCGGCAGCATTAATGAATGGACTTATAAAGTAGGCTTGGATGGAGAGCCTGTTGTTGGCATTTCATTACAACTTATCGAACTGTCCTCAAAACACACCGTTTGGACCGCTGTAGGTAGTGTCAGTGGCGGCAGCCGCATTGCCGTCAGTACCGTTGCCCAAAAATTAATTAATTCCATGCTTGACGGCTTATTTAAATTAGGTCACCTACGTCCTTAAAAAGAGACAACATGTCAACAACGTTTAAAACAAACTTATGGCGATGGACAGAGTCCTTGGTGTTATCCGCCTTGTTCATAACCATAAGCATCCTATTGCACGATCCCTTATCCTTAAAAAGCCCTTTTCCATGGATATGGTTTGCACCGGTATTGATCGCCTTACGCTACGGATTATGGCTATCACAACTTAGTATTTTATTGCTGTTGTCTTCTTATCTTGTTAACAACCCAACGGCCCTCCTCCAAATGCATTTTCAACTGTTCATTCTAGGAGGATTTGTACTGACCCTGATTTGCGCAGCAATCCAAAGTGCTTGGTCAAAAAATATTAGGGACTACCGTGAAGTTTCAAATTATTTACAAACCCGTATTCAGACCATCGCCTATGCTTATAAAATTATATCACTGGCACACCATCGCCTTGAGCAAAATTACATCGTCAAACCTGTCACCGTTCGCAGCTCTTTAAGCGAATTACGTGAAATGATCGCAAAACGTGAAAGCAATATCGATGAACCTATTTTAAATCGTTTTTTAACTATTTTGGCGCTACATTGTTCTTTTGAAACAGCAGCTATTTTCCCGGTCAAAAACAATCAAATCATTCCACAGCCCATCACCTCCCTTGGAAAAATAACAACACCCACTCAACATGATTTTTTAATCCAAGAATGCTTAAAAAAAACGACCATGACCTATATCAGCGCCGAAGCAATCCCCCAAGGAAAGAGCAGTAATTATTTAATTGCAGCACCGTTAACAAACCAAGAAAATATCATTTATGCACTCTTAATCGTCGAAGCGATGCCTTTTTTAAGTCTCAACCAGAGCAGTATCGAAACAATCCACTTATTCATGTCCTATTTTCTCGAAGGCAATACCGTCAAAAACGCCCAACTCATTTTACAACGCTACCCTGACTGCCCAGTGAACTTTGCCAATGAACTCGAGCGATTAAGTCATTTACAAAAAAAGACCGCAAAAGACAGCGTGATGGTGGCGTATATCATCTTGCCGCACCCTCACCAAAATGATTACTTATTTAGATTAAAACAAGAAAAACGTGGCTTAGATGTTCTGTGGGAACATACCCTCGGCGATAAAAAAATACTTTTTCTCTTAATGCCCATCCTACAACACGCCGGCCTGGAAAGTTACAAATTACGCATCAATGCCCTTTTAAAAAATGAATTTGAAATCACATTAAACGAAAGCGCAATCAAATTTAAATCATGCCTGCTGTCTTCGTTTAATAATATGCTTCACTTAATACAGGATTTATTAATTCACCAATGACTTTGTTAACGGGACTCTTATTTTTATTCGGATTTGGGCTAGAATTCATTGCCGTTCATGTCTTTCTGTCCGATGTCGTTCTAGTCCCCCTGATGACTCACGTCCTATCAACCCTCCTCATCATCACCTCCTATCAATTATATTTAAAACCATACTTTCAACAAAGGAGCGTCCACTTTTATTTATTTCTTTTTTGTTTATGTTTTTTTATACCGCTCTTTGGGGAAATGATAAGCGCGTTGATTGTTGAGTCACTTTATCGTCGGCATGCGCATGCACACCAACACGCTGAACTATTCGATGAAACCATCAATTTAACTGAAATAAAACCATCTCACTCAACATACGGCGCAGGCGGCGTAACGTTACGCCTTCTCAAACAAGAAGAAGTACCCAGCGAACGAATTAAAGCGCTTCTGACATTAAATCAAACGCAATTATCCAGCATCAATCAATTAGTCTCCCAATTATTGCCCGACACGTCCGATGAAATGCGACTATTAGCGTTTAACATCCTAGATGAACAAGAAAGCATCATTACAAAACGCATCAATCAATTATTTTCCATGCTTGAAACGACCGCGTCGAATCACGACGCGTATGCTAACATTGAAAAAAACTTGGCGATGTTGCATTGGGAGCTTATCTACAATCATCTCATCGCGCCGGAATTAGAAGAGTCCATTCTAAATAAAGCCGAATCGTATGCGTTATCCGCCATGAACATATTAAAAGATGACGTAAGCACGTTCATACTCTTAGGTAAAATTTATACCCATTCAAAACAATACGAGAAAGCTGAAAAAATATTAAATCAAATCGTTTTTTCAGAGGTTTGTCCGGCCCAACTCTTACCTTACCTTGCTGAAATTAAATTCAAAATGCATGACTATGCTGCGGTTCAACACTATTTAAATGCCTCCGATACTTTATTAGATATTGCACCGATCGCCTCCGTTCGACGTTTTTGGAATAAAACATGATTATTTTAGAGCCTTTAAAATCAAACGACGTTGATATTTGCTTAATATTAGAAGGCACCTACCCCTTCGTTCAGGGCGGTGTCTCCAATTGGGTTCATGAACTCATCCGAGTTTTTCCACAATATCGATTTGCCGCAATTTTTTTGGGAACAAGAGCTGAAGACTATCATCAACCCTGTTACGCCCTGCCCAAAAACTTAGTTCATTTGGAAGCGCACTTTCTTTTTGAAAAACCTCTCAAAGCCCAACACAACAATAACGACATGGATGAAGACACCGTCCAAAAAATAGAAGCGCTGCATGAGCAATTTACTCCTTTTTTATCGAATAACGACGAAACGATGCCCGAATTATTTGAACTGCTCGACGATCGTTCAAAACTCAATGAATGTCTATTTCTACGATCAAAAGCAGCCTGGCAACTCATCACCAAACGGTATTCTGAACGCTATCCCGATCAATCTTTTTTTGATTTTTTTTGGGGGGTGAGGAATTTACATCGACCGTTCTGGGCGCTAGAAAAAATTGTCAAACAGGCCCCTAAATTCAAAGTACTGCACAGCGCCTCAACCGGCTATGCTGGTTTTCTTGGCGCCTTATTGCAAAAAAAATATGCCACACCCTACATCCTCACCGAGCATGGGATTTATACTAAAGAGCGCTGGATTGAATTAATGCGTCATTATTTTTTTGAACAAAATAACAAAGGACGCTCTACGCTTGAAAATCATGATGCCTTATTAACAATTTGGATTCGTTTTTTTTCAATTCTTGCGAAAGTTGCTTATTGCGCAGCCAATCCCATTATTAGCCTGACACAAGAATATCAACACCGTCAAATTAACGATGGCGCGCGCGCTGACAAAACCAAAGTCATTTCATACGGGATTGATTTTGATTCTTACCCCTTTCTTAACAAAAAACCGCAGCAAGATAAACCCATCATAGCCTGTATTGGCAGAGTCGTGCCCATCAAAGACATCAAAACCTTTATTCGAGCCTGCGCACTGATTATCCAAAAAATACCGACCGCCGAAGCCTGGATTGTCGGTGCGACTCAAGAAGATCCGGAATATGTATCAACTTGTGAAAATTTAATCAAAATTCTCGGGCTCGACCACAAGATCAAATTACTAGGTGTACAGAACGTCATGGATATCTATTCAAAAATTGACCTTCTCATCTTAACGTCCATCAGTGAAGGCTCACCCTTTGTGATGTTAGAGTGTTTAGCCGTCGGCATTCCCATCGTGGCCACTAACGTTGGGGGATGTGGTGAATTAATTCATGGCAAGACAGCTGACGATCAAGCCTTGGGGAGTGCAGGTTATCTGGTTAATATCGCCGACCCGTCAGCCATTGCTGAAGCTGCTACCCACTTATTAAGCAACGACACAGCCTGGTTCAAGGCTCAACAAGCTGGACTATCACGAGTAACAACTTACTATAGTATGAAAAAATTAATAGACAATTACGGATTAATCTACGAAGAAGCGATATCACATGGCAGGAATAGGATTTGAGTTAGTCACACTACTGAAAAAGAACAGTTACAGTAGCTTATTACGAGCATACAGTCTCAGCACGTTAATTAGTGCAGGACCAGGCTTATTTATCATGTTTAGTCTAGGCATTGTTTGTTTCTTTTCCTTATTTACGACACCAACAGCACAGACTGTACAGCAGTTTCTTTCGATTATTATTTATTTATTTTCAGGAAGTATGATTATCAGCTCCTTCTTCCAATACACTTTTTTTCGATTTGTCGCCGATGCCACTTTTTTAAAACAATTTAATACCATCACCCCCAATTTTTTAGGCGTCTTATTCCTCCAACTCCTACTAAGCACTTCTTTTTCATTACCCGTCGTTTTTTACTTTTTTTCAATCTACAGCAACACCTTGAAGATCATCATCATTTCTGCCTTTATCATCTTAAGCATGATTTGGATCGCGACCGTTTTATTAACAGGGTTTAAATCTTACCGTCGAATTGTTTGGGCATTTGTCGTCGGCTATACCAGCATGATCATCATGCACTTCATGTTTGAACAACAGCAACATGATTTAATCTTTTTATTGTTTGAGTTTTTAGTAGCCCAATGCATTTTATTTGCATTTTTATTACATGCTATCATTGATTTTTATCCTACAAATCGACTCATCCAATTTGATTTCTTAAAAAAAGAAAATCTTTATTACACTCTGGTTTTTGCTAATTTTTTTTATAATTTAGGCTTTTGGATTGATAAATACCTTTTTTGGTACAATTCTTACACCGGTTATACCAGCTTTTCTCCGCTACGTTCATCACCTGCTTACGATATACCCATGTTTATTGCTTCACTCACTATTATTCCAGGAGCTTCGGTTTTTATACTGCACATGGAGTCTCAATTTTCTTTAATTTTCCCTAAAATCATGCAAACCATTTTCAAACAAAAAACCTTGGCAGAAATTAACACCATATGTAACGATCTCGTCCGAGCAGGCCAAGAAACACTTTATCGTCTTATGAAAACTCAAGCGATCGTTGATATCATCCTCGTCTTATTTGCCTTATTTTTATTTTCAATAGTCCATATCCTGCCCATTTATTTGAATATATTATTTATTCTCGTTTTAGGCGCCAGTTTTAATGTCATTTTATGGGCCCTGCTCAACATGTTATATTATATGACCAACTACCGTCATGCCCTGTACGTCAGCTTCATTTTTGTCATCAGTAATTTCTTTTTCACCTTAGCATCACTGCATGCAGGACCGCTTTACTATGGCTATGGTTTTAGTTGCAGCTCCTTATTAGCGATGATCGTGGCTTTATTATTTCTAAATAAAGATTTTAAAAATATTCAATACACAGCGTTTATGATGACGGATTAAACCCAACTTAAAATTCCTGAAGATATCACTGTTCTTTCAAAAATAAGACTTTGTACACGACAAAAAATAAATAGCTTTTTAATAAAATGGCATTTATAATGATCTTCTTGGTTATTTAAATAACACAATCATGCTCGTAATACGCTTACAAAAAATGATGATGCGCCGCCTAGACACTGTTTTTCAGGTTGGTGTGGCATTATTTGTAAATCAGCGCTAAGCAAGAAAAGCCCTCTACAACACCAGTGTCTAGGTTTTTACATACGGGTGTTCTACTGAAAGACCCATCAAACGCGCCTTATTAAAGAACTATGGATAGTTCAAGAAAAAGGTCAATATTATGCCAGTACAATATATTTATGCTAAAAATCGCAGAACTAGTTTAATTGAAAGCGACGACAGTACACAGTTTGAGCCAAGCGGCAAACCAGCCGCTGGATATTCCGCGGAAACACGGTTTTTCAGCGATCCTCGTTCTAGAACACCACAATTTGTGGTCAAGCGCCCTAAATACGCAAAATATTACAGCAAGTATGAACAACCTTCTATCGAAAAAAACAATAGAATAGATGTTATATTAACAGCAGAATACAAGCGTGAACGTGAATTATGGAATATTTTTTATCCAGAAAAAAAAGCCATCTTGTTTTCTGATGGAGGGTTACGATTGATACTACCCTATTTGCCCGGTCAAACGTTAAGTCAAACCGAAACATCGGATCGATTAACTCGATATCAAATAGCACTTGCTATTGCGCGTGCATTTAAGAAACTACATACTTTCAAATTATATTATAGTGATTTGAATAGCGACAATATTCTCATTGAAAAGAGAGCTGACAATATTTTTGAAGCTCATTTAATTGACTTTGGCGGGGTAGGAGAACAATTTCTCAATCAAGAGAGCGCACTCTTAAGCCGTTACATTGGCAAATCAAGTCCAATAGACATAGACAATATCATTCAATATCTATTGCGTGAAATCAATACGCTCCTACCACCTAGAATGCACTTAATATTTCAATCAGGAAAACAGGCTCTTTTCTCGCGTTATGTCGATGAGTTACGAGAAGAAACAGATTTAAATTCATGGTGGCAGTGCAATAGGTAGAGGAGATTATCCTAAATTCGGTGATTGAATCGTCACAAGATGATGCTATTGCAGAGTTTAGGGTATAGACCAATTAACTATCCATGACATGGTAGCACCATCAGCGATACAACGTTTTAAAATAATGAACCGTTTTAGCTAAACCCTCATCCAAAGAATGATTAATTTGAAAACCATACTCCTGCATTTTCTTTCGACTTCCACAGGAATCTTTAGCATCATATTGCCTGACAGGTTGGTAATCTTTAATGCATTCTTGATGAAGTAAGTTAGATAGCAGCGTAATAAGCTGATTAATCGTCGTTGTCTTTTCAGTGCAAATATTCACAACATCAGCGCCCTTCACGAGCGTTTTCATCGCATGAATTAAATTATCAACCACATCCTCAACAAAAACAAAATCGCGCGTTTGCTCACCATCACCAAAAATAGTCAGCGGTTTATTGTCCAATAAATTCATAATAAAACGTGTAATCACCCCGGAATAAGGCGATGTTGGTGGTTGATAGGGTCCATAAACATTAAAAAACCGAAGCCCGAGGCTTGGCAATTGATAAACCTGCGCTAAAAAACCCGCATTGAGTTCCGTGGAAAGTTTGTCACACCCATAAGCACTCACTGGCTGAATGTATTGATTTTCTTGCAGAGGAAGTTGTTTTGCATTGCCATAAACACCACACGTCGAAGCATAAACCACCGGTCGATTCCCTGCCGCAACTGCAGCTTTAAAAACATTAAGACTGCCCTTAAGGTTCGTTGCATGAAAATCAAACCAACGATCAAGATCCACGCTGACGGTAGGTACTGCCGCCAAATGAAAACAACCATCAATACCCCGAAATAAATCACAAATACCATCAAATTGCGTGATGTCCTGCTTAACCAAGGTCGCCTGAGGATGAATGACCTGACCATTAGATAAATCATCCAGAATCATAATGTCATGCCCTTGTTCAATCAATTTTTTGGTTAATTGAGAACCAATAAAACCACAACCACCCGTGACCAAATACGTTGACACCTTACCCCTCCTTAGTTCCTTTTCTCATTAATTTCAAAGGCCATCACGCCATTCATGCCCGCACCGAAAAACGTCGCCTGTCTTGCAAGCGCAAGGCCGTTAATTCTCGCCCCCAAACACAACCCGTATCCACCGCATAAATTCCTGGCACTCCACATTGACCTTGTAATGCAGCCCAATGACCAAAAACAAGATCAACGGGAATTTCTTGGCGATGTTTAACTAAAAACCACGGGACTAAATCAGAAGGTGCTTTTTCAATAGAGCCTTTATAATCGAAAAGTAAACGACCTTGCTGATCGCAAAAGCGCATGCGCGTGAAATAATTAGTGATAAGACGTAGACGATCAATCCCCACAAGACCATCCGACCAACAATCAGGTTTATTCCCGTACATACTTGATAAATACCATTTAAAATCGGGGCCTCGTAAAACGCCCTCTAATTCTTCTGCGCATTGTTTAGCTTTCAATAAATCCCAAGCCGGTGCAATTCCCGCATGACACATCACGATATTCAGTGCCGCCTCATGATAAAGAAGACACTGCCCGCGCAACCAATGACCAAGCTCTTCCGCATCATCCGCCTGCAAAATGGCTTGTAACGTATCTTCTTTTGCCGATAAAAAACGCCCAACACCTTGCTCCACAAAAATTTGATTTAACAAATACAGATCATGGTTTCCTAAAGTAATCCGGGGCGCTACCGGCAAATGTTTGATAAAACGCAGCACTTCTAGGGATTGCGGGCCTCGATTCACTAAATCCCCAACAAACCATAAACGATCAACACGGTCACAAAACTGAATGTGTTCAAGCAAACGCATGAGAGGCTCATAACAACCTTGCAAATCACCTATCACATAATCAACCACGAGTAATGATTCCCTCACCAGGCCGCGGAGGCTGACCCAAAGGTTGCGCTTGCCATTGTCCAGAAGCTGATAAATACAACAACTGATCGACGGTTTGCTTTGCTGCGGACACTATCCCATGATAACGAGAATGGGCCTGATGAATAAACTCTATCGCCGACATGCTTGTGATTTTTCCTGTCTGAATTTGATAAAGCCTAACTTGCTCCGGCAAAACCATGGCGTAATTAGAAAATACAACACCATGATACATTTTCTGGTTCGTCGCTTGCTCAAATCGGAAATCAGTTTGACCGTTCGGACCAACTTGATGCAATTTAAAAGATAAAAATCCTGTTTGTACGGCTAACCAATTCTTAAACTCAGGATGCTCGCGCACAAATAATTTAAAAATTTCAGCGCACATCAGCATCCCGCCAGGAACAATGAGCAACGGCGGCTTATTAATAATAATCTGACCCGACTCAAGCGCTCCATGGAGCCACTGGATAAATTTCGCACCGACTTTACCCTCAAGATCAGTAATTGATTCAGGAACACCGCCTGAGAAGGTACTCACGCGATCACGAATCGTGCGCGCACTGCTGTCACGAACAAAAATTTGGCTAAAATAACGTCGCAAAGCAATCGCATCCGCCCGAATTAAAATAGCTCCTAATGTGCCTGCACCATGATAATCCTCATTAAGCAAAGCAAGCCAAACAGCAAGAACGTCTCGATCGGATGCTATCCACGCAAAACCACTGGCCGGCATAAGCAATCGGGCCATTAATAGATTAAGTCGCCGGCGAAAATCAATTTCAACTTCTTTTTCAAACTCATAGGCATAATAACTGCCTGCCGAAGATAAACTATTAAGCAAAGGATTCCATGACGCCAAAAAATGCCCCTTAGCATCATAAGTATTCACTTGATAATCAATTTGCAATTTGCCAACACCCTGAAGCAATGCGGCCGTATAGAGAACATATTGCCAAATCTTTTGCTCTTCTGACCACTCGGCTTGATTCTCTTCAAGAATCACAAATTGACGAAATAAAGTTAAGGCGGCTTCAGCGCGATTTAAAGCATGATCGAGCAACCCACCAGGCTGCGCATAATAGCTGTTGGCTGTTTCTGGTAAGAGTTGACAATGACTAATTAAATGATCAAGGACAGGCGCGCACAAGCTCGCGACACGTTCTTCCCCTAGAACGATCGCTTGCTTTATTTCCAACCACAAGGCACCACGTTTTTCCTCGGCCATGATCGCATCGGACGTACGAATAGGCATTAAATTCTTAATAAGCTTCGAAGGGGCTGCTTTTTCTTTTTTTCCATAATGAGTAAACAAGATACTCTCCCTAAATTGAGTTTATCCAACATCCTTAACCTGGACTTTGGCCTTTTTTCGCAGAACACTTAAAAATGGCCAAAGTCGAGTTAACTAATTCATAACTGCTCACACCACGAGATTCCTCGCAAGCTCATCGAGATGACGGAGGAGCCGTTACAATAGTTGATTGGTTTAACCCTGACTACTATCCTTTTTAGTCATGTGTTATATCTTACCTGATTCATGAATATAATGCGTCAAACGTACGTAATCTTCCAATACAATTTGCTCCGGCCGCGCGCCCGGATTGAGATCTAAAGCTTGAAGCTCCGCAGCAGAAAGTAATGGTTTTAAATTGTTGGCCAAGGTTTTGCGTCGCATGCCAAAAGCCTGAGCAACCACTTTTTGAAGCGCATCTCGATTGACCTCATCATAGCGTGGCACCCGATGAGGACGCAAACAAACCACCGATGAATTCACTTTAGGGGGAGGATCAAACGCCTCAGGAGGGACATCAAACAACAGTGTAACCTCGCAAAAATATTGAACCATAATACTCAAGCGTCCATAATTTTTATGGCCAGGAGAAGCTGCCAGGCGCTCCGCCACTTCTTTTTGTAACATGAAATGCATGTCTTGAATGAACGCAGCATAATCAAGAAGATGAAATAACAACGGCGTTGAAATGTTATACGGCAAATTACCCAATAAACGAATCGACTCACCCCACTGACCATAATCCACCGTTAAGGCGTCCGCCTCCACCAAAGCCAGCTTATCCGCATAAGACTGTTTTAACCAATACGCCTGCAAATCACGATCAATTTCAATCGCAGTCAAATGCGGCAAAATCTGCAACAGCGGCTTCGTTAAAGCACCAAGACCCGGACCGATTTCAACAAGTTTATCCGCAGGCTGTACCTGCAAAGCATCGATGATTGCATGAATCACCGACTGGCTTTGCAAAAAATTTTGCCCAAAACGTTTGCGAGGACGATGTCCCAAATTCTTTTTTTTCTTCGATGAAGGAATCATTAGTTTATATATTACTCTTTATGTATTAAAATAAGCGCCATGCTTCAATATCTATTAGAACTGCGCCAACGCATCTTAGCCGTTTTGGTCTTTTTTTGCACTCTTTTTATCCTCTTTTTTTTAGGAGCCAATCCTCTATTTCTTTTGATAATCCAACCACTACAACACACCTTAACACCCAACTCATCACTGATTGCAACACAAATCACCTCAACTGTCGTTATTCCTTTAACGATCGCAGCCAATGCATCCTTTCTATGCACCACACCCTTTGCCTTGATCCAACTGTGGTTTTTTGCTGCACCTGGACTTTATCAACGTGAAAAAAAAGGATTTATAAAAATCGCTGGTGGAAGCTTGCTTCTTTTCATGATGGGTATTTTATTTTGTTTTTTCGTGGTCTTGCCGCTTATGTTTCAATTTTTTGCCCAAGCAGTTCCTGAAGGCATCAAACTCATGCCAGACATCACCTCATCCACCGCGTTCATTACTCGCATGCTATGGCTTTTTGGCGTCGCATTTCAAGTACCCTTACTCTGCGCCATGTTAGTTCAATTCGAGATCATTCAGCGAAAAACTTTAAAAGAAATAAGACCATACGTGATTGTCAGCGCATTTATTTTAGGCATGCTGCTCACACCACCCGATGTCTTGTCGCAAGTGATGTTGGCGGTACCGCTTTGTCTTCTTTATGAATTAGGTATTCTTTGCGCAGCTTTTAGCAAAAAATCTAGGCCCAACATGTTACCGGCAGAATAACACGTCGTGACACTAAGGGATCTCCCTAAGTACTTCTGACCATGACTATCAACAATGCGACGAAAACAATCAAGATCAAAGCTAAAATTCCCATCGTGAATAAACTTTTACTCATGTTTTCCCCACTAAATACCTCAGGACGTCCTTTTACCGTTCGATAAAGAAACCAAACAATAAGTCCTGAACCAATTAAAGCTAATACTTGATAAAATGCCTCCACGGCTAAACTCCACAAAAGATAATTTTAAAGATTAAGGTGATTTAATTAAAACCGCAAGGCATGACGCGCAGTTTTAAGAGCGGTAAAATTAAAATAACTATTTCATAATCAGCAAGTAATGCGATCCCTAAACACCTAACAGGGACCAGTAATCATTAACTTTGTTAAGGATGTCATCGTCCATTTTAATGGGGATCCCCCACTCTCGATTTGTTTCACCGGGCCATTTTGTTGTGGCGTCCAAACCAATTTTAGAACCAAGCCCTGCTACGGGTGAAGCAAAGTCCAAATAATCAATGGGCGTGTTTTCAATAAAAACGCTGTCACGCTTTGGATCCATGCGCGTGGTCATAGCCCAAATCACATCAGGCCAAGAACGCGCATCGACATCATCATCGCACACAATAATAAATTTAGTGTACATGAACTGTCTTAAAAACGACCAAACAGCCATCATGATTCGCTTAGCATGACCGGGGTATTGTTTTTTAATAGTCACCACAGCAAGACGATAAGAACAGCCCTCCGGCGGCAAATAAAAATCAACAATTTCAGGGAATTGCTTTTGGAGCAAAGGAACAAAAACTTCATTTAAAGCCACACCAAGAATCGCCGGTTCATCAGGTGGCCGGCCTGTGTAGGTGCTATGATAAATAGGATCTTTTCGTTGCGTAATCCGCTCAACCGTAAAGACAGGAAATGACTGTATTTCATTATAATAACCGGTATGGTCACCAAAAGGTCCTTCAGGCGCTTCAACACCTGGCTCCAAATAACCTTCCAGGACAATCTCCGCAGTTGCGGGAACATGCAAATCATTACCCAAACATTGCGTTAATTGCGTGCGTTGTCCACGCAACAATCCGGCAAAAGCATATTCGGATAAACTATCTGGAATTGGCGTGACAGCCGCCAAAATGGTCGCAGGATCCGCTCCTAACGTCACCGCAATAGGAAATCGCGTCCCAGGATTAACTTGCTGCCAAGCTTGATAATCTAAAGCACCACCACGCTGCGGCAACCAACGCATAATCAACTGATTACGACCTATCACCTGCTGACGATAAATGCCCATGTTTTCACGCGATTGATTTGGTCCTTTCGTGGTCACAAGCCCCCAGGTCACCAAAGGACCTGCATCGTTTGGCCAACAGGTTTGAATGGGAAAACGACTTAAATCAACGTCCTCTTTTTCGAAGACTATCGCTTGGCAAGATGCACCACTTACGTATTTTGGCGCCATGTTCAAGGCTTGTTTTAAGAGTGGCAATCGACTAAAAGCGTCTTTAAATCCCGAAGGAGGCTCTGGCTCCTTCAAAGACGCCAGCAAAAGCCCAATCTCGCGCAACGCGCTGATACTTTCTTCACCCATGGCCAACGCAACACGCTCTGTCGTCCCAAATAAATTGGTTAACACCGGAATCGTATGATCTTTGGGGTTTGTAAATAAAAGCGCCGGGCCTGCGTTGCGCAAAACACGATCACTCACCACCGTCATTTCAAGATAGGGTGAAACCGGATAACTGACCCGCTTTAAAAGTCCACGTGATTCTAATTGTTCAATAAAATCACGTAAATCTGCGTATTTCATCACTCACCTTAGCGCAATTACTCGTGCCGTTTCATGGCATCAAAAAATTCGGCATTAGTTTTATGATTTTTCATGCGCTCGATCAAAAACTCAATAGCATCACACTCATCCATGGATTGCATGATTTTACGCAAAATCCAAGTCCGTTGCAGATCTTCAGGCGACAACAGCAAATCTTCACGACGCGTACCCGAGCGATTAATATTAATGGCCGGAAACACCCGGCGTTCCGAAATATTACGACTTAAGTGAATTTCCATATTACCCGTACCTTTAAATTCCTCATAGATGACTTCATCCATTTTGGAACCGGTATCCACTAAGGCCGTTGCAATAATAGTTAAACTACCGCCTTCTTCGATATTACGCGCAGCTCCATATAAGCGCTTAGGGCGTTGCAGGGCATTAGCATCTACGCCACCGGTTAGAACTTTACCTGATGACGGAATCACGGTGTTATAAGCTCGAGCCAATCGGGTGATTGAGTCTAACAAAATAACCACATCACGCTTATGCTCAACCAATCGTTTTGCCTTCTCGATCACCATTTCAGCCACTTGAACGTGACGATTAGCAGGCTCATCAAAGGTACTCGCAATCACCTCACCGTTAACGACCGATCGCTGCATCTCCGTCACTTCTTCGGGGCGCTCATCGATCAACAAAACTATCAAATGACAATCAGGGTATTTTTTTTCAATCGAATGAGCAAGATTTTGTAACATGACCGTCTTACCCGCTTTAGGCGGAGAAACAATCAAACCACGTTGTCCCATACCAAACGGCGCACACAAATCAACAACACGTGCTGTTAAATCTTCGGTACTACCATTGCCTTGCTCCATGACCAAACGTCGCGTTGCAAAAAGGGGCGTCAGATTTTCAAATAGGATTTTATTTTTAACATTATCCGGCGAATCATAATTAATTTGATCGACTTTTAATAATGCAAAATAGCGCTCACTGTCTTTAGGGGGTCGAATTTTGCCATAAACGGTGTCGCCCGTTCGAAGTCCAAAACGTCGAATCTGGCTTGGAGAAACATACGTGTCGTCCGGTCCGGCAAGATACGAGTCATCATCAGAACGCAAAAAACCAAAACCATCGGGTAAAACTTCAAGAACGCCGCCGCCCCAAATATCCTCACCTTTTGCTGCATGAACTTTGAGAATGGCAAATAAAAGATCTTGTTTACGCATTCGGGAGGTGTTTTCAACGCCCATTTCCATGGCAATATTAACTAGTTCGGCAATAGGCAATTGCTTGAGTTCTTTAAGATTCATAGGTCTCACTTGATGTATTGTTGTTAAATGAAATGAAGTTTTTAGGAAAAATCATAGGATATGGACAACAAAGAAGCTGTCTCGGCTATTTCTCTGAATTAACAAATCTTAGTCACCTTGAGTATTAAATTTATTCGATCTTACTTTACAAGGATGATCAATATTAGGAAACTTAGAAATGACGACCTAGAGAATTTGGCCATGGTTTTGAATTTTAATATTAACATTATTTCATAAGAAGATCCATATTTATTTTCATACCCGAAGTTCACCTCGACTAAGGCGCAAAAGCATTCAAACAAAGATTCATTAACGCCGCTGGAAACAAGCCTAAATAAAGCAAGGCGAGACAATTGAATGAATACAGCAACGTCACTGCTCGGTCTGTCTTGATTGGTGTGTGATCAACAACATCATCAAAATACATGACCTTAATAACTCGAATATAATAATACGCACCAATGACCGCAAAGAGCAGGCCTAACACTGCCACCCAAACCATGTTCACATCAACCAAAGCCTTAAGCACCAAAAGTTTTGTGAAAAAGCCAACAGTGGGCGGAACTCCGGCCATTGAAAACATCACGATCATCATCATGAAAGCGAGCCAAGGACTTCGCTTGTTTAACCCTTTTAAATCATCAATCGATTCTATTTCAACGCCATGATTTGAAAGTAGCACAATCAAACCAAAAGCACCAACTGACATTAAGGAATAGACCAAAATATAATACAATGCGGCAGAATACCCTGCTTCAGTGCCTGCTAAAATTCCAAAGAGAGCATAACCGATATGCGCAATGGCAGAATAAGCCAATAAACGTTTTATATTCGTTTGCACTACCGCAAATAAATTGCCTACTGCCGTGGATAATAGCGCCATCACCAAAATAAGCTGCTGCCACTGAGCTGCAGCATCCGAAAGCCCTAAGGTTAACAAACGAAGTGTCATTCCAAGGGCTGCGATTTTGGGAGCGGCGCTAATGAAAAGCGTTACTGACGTGGGTGCACCTTGATACACGTCCGGCACCCACATATGAAATGGAACGGCTGCCAATTTAAATCCAATACCCGCCACAATAAACACCAAGGCAAAAATTAACATCCCGCTGTTATCCTGCCAATTCACCGCAACGGCATTTGCCACATCGATTAAATCTAATTTTCCTGTAGCACCATACACTAAGGACAAACCATACAACAGCATTCCTGATGCAATAGCTCCCATCACAAAATATTTTATTGCCGCTTCACTTCCGTCGCCGCTTGAGCGTCTCATCGCGGTCATGGCATAAATGGGTAAAGACAATAACTCAAGACCAAGATAAATGGTCAATAACGAATGGGCAGAAACCAGAAACATCATCCCCAAGGTTGAAAACAAACCAAGAACATAATAGTCCCCAGAAGAAATGTCACGATCTTGAATGTACTGATGAGAATAGATAAAACTTAAGAATACTGTTAAATCAATAAAAATTTTCATAAGTTGCGCACTATCATCACTGACAAATAAGCCTCCTAGCGTTACCGTGCTAAAATTACCCAATAACAGCACACTCACTGATGCAGAAGCCAGTAAGCCCGTGCAAGCAATCATCAAGGCCCCATTTTTACACCATGTTTTAAGAAACAAATCAGCAAGCAAGGCTGTACACGTTGTAATTAATAATATTATTTCAGGTGATGCCACATGAATATTTTCAAATAATGCGATCATGAATTCTGCTTTCCTTTACAATTTCGTTTTATCAGCTAGCGCTAAAGTATAAGTCACGGTGTGGTGAACATAGTCTAATACAGGTTTAGGATAAATTCCCATCGCAAGCACCATCAGCGCCAACAACACAAAAGCACTGAGCTCAAACCCAGAAATATCGGATAATGACGCAATTTTTTCATTAACAATCGGACCAAAAATAACACGCTTATACATCCACAAGGTATAAGCTGCGCCAATAATTAAGGTTGCTGCAGCACAAAAAGCAATCCAAAACCCCGCCTGCATGCTCCCCAAAATAATCATGAATTCACCCACAAACCCTGAGGTGCCGGGCAAGCCCGCGTTAGCCATCGCAAAAAGCATGAAAAATGACGCAAATAGTGGCATGGAGTGCACAAGCCCTCCAAAATCTTTGATTTGTCGCGTGTGCATACGATCATAAATAAATCCTACACCCGCAAATAACCCGCTAGAGACAAAAGCATGCGATATCATCACAACAATAGCGCCTTCTAAAATTAACCCAGCATATTGAATACCAGACTTATCAGCAATTGCAAAAATTGCAAAACAACCGAGCGTCACAAAGCCCATATGTGAAATCGATGAATAAGCAATTAAACGCTTCATGTCTTGCTGAATGACTGCAATAAGGCCAACATAAATCACGGCAATGAGCGATAAGGCGATCATAATCCAAGCATAATGACGACATGCGTCAGGAACAATGGGTAACGCAAAGCGAATAAATCCATAAGCGCCCAGCTTAAGTAAAATGGCGGCAAGCACGACCGATCCACCCGCAGGAGCTTCCGTATGTGCATCAGGCAACCAGGTATGGACTGGAAACATCGGAATCTTGATCGCAAATCCCAAGAAAAACGCAATAAAAATAAGCGTTTGGGCCGTCATACCTAATTTCAGCGCATAAAACGACTCAATGTTAAACGTCCCTGCGGCATACCCCATGTATAAAAATGCAGCCAACATCAAAACCGAACCAAGAAACGTGTATAAGAAAAACTTGATTGCAGCATAAACACGATTACTCGAACCCCATATTCCAATAATTAAATACATCGGGATCAGCGTCGCTTCCCAAAAGATGTAAAATAAAATGGCGTCCATCGCGGCAAAAACACCAACTAATAAACCTTGCATGATCAAAAAAGCGGCCATGTATTGGCCAACTCGGTGATCGATACTTTTCCATGTTGCCAAAATCACAATGAGGTTGGTAAACATACTAAGAACAATCAACAACAAAGATAAACCATCAATACCTAGACTATAATTAATACCTAAAACAGGCATCCAGCTCATCTCTTCAATAAATTGCATACCGGAAATATTCACATCAAAACCAGTAAGAAGCGGAATTGACAGCAACAAACTAAATAACACCGTAAACAACGCTAAAAAGCGTGAGGCATTGGGATGATTATCGTCACCGGTCAAAAATACAAACACACCCGCAACAATGGGGAACCAGATGAGTAGATTAAGTAAATGAAACATAGCGATCCTTTAGCCTAATAATAACCAGCATAAAAATGCAAACAACCCTAAAACCATCATGGTTACATAATGATACAAATAACCGCTTTGTAGATTACGTCCGAGCTGTGAAAACCAACGTACAGTACGTCCTGAACCATTCACAAATAATCCATCAATTAATTTGATGTCGCCTATCGTATAAAAAAATCGTCCGATTGATTTAGAGCCCGCGACAAACACATGATCATTTAAAGCATCAAATCCGTATTTATTAAGAAGCAAACGATAAATCCAAGAAAATCGTGTTGCTAAATAGCCTGGAATTTTAGGGTAAGCGCTATAGCTAATCCACGCCAAACCAATTCCCACCAAAGTTAACCAAAAAGCCATGCCCTCAGGAGCATGCAGTGCCATTTGCCAGGGGGATTGAACCTCCGACGCAAGTTCGGCTAGAACATGATGCTCCGGCAAAACAAAAAGTGATTTGGCCAGTAACGTTGGCTCTGAATAAAGCATGGGCATCAACAAAATATAACCAATAACAACGGAAGGAATGGCCAATAACACTAGCGGAATCCACACAACACGAGGCGATTCATGCACGTGGTTCCAGGTATGACTATCCATCCGAGGTTTGCCATGAAAGGTCATAATGAAAGAACGAAAAGTGTATAAGGCCGTCACCATCGCACCCAATAAGACGCAATAATACGCGTAAGTTGCGCCTGGAACTTGTGATAACTGTGCTGCTTCAATAATGGTGTCCTTCGAATAAAACCCAGCAAAAGGAGGAACCGCGCACAAAGCCAGACTTCCAATAGCATAACAAACGTACGTAATCGGCATTTTACGCCATAAGCCACCCATTTTACGCATGTCCTGTTCGTGATGCATACCCATGATAACGGATCCTGCACCTAAAAAAAGCAGCGCCTTAAAGCACGCATGGGTTACTAAGTGAAACATCCCCGCGCTATAAGCGGACACCCCCATTGCGACCATCATGTAACCTAACTGCGATAACGTTGAGTACGCCACAACGCGTTTGATGTCGTTCATCACAATGGCCAAAATACCTGTAAATAGCGCGCCTGTAGCGCCTATTACTAAAACAACACTCAGCGCAGTCGTGCTGTACTCTATCAATGGAGAGATACGTCCAATCATGAATACGCCTGCTGTCACCATGGTCGCCGCATGAATTAATGCAGAAATAGGTGTCGGACCTTCCATCGATTCAGGCAACCAAACATGCAAGGGTACTTGTGCTGATTTTCCCATCGCACCAACAAATAAAAACAAGCAAATCACGGTCAACAAGGACCACGAATGACCTGAAAACAGTTCAATGGACTCATTAGCAAGCGCAGACCCGCTACGAAAAACCGTTTCGTAATCAATACTTCCGGTATACGCTAATAAAAGACCAATTCCCAAAATAAAACCAAAGTCACCCACGCGATTCACTAAAAAAGCTTTCAAACTGCCTTGATTCGCGGACTCTCGATCATACCAAAAGCCAATTAATAAATAGGAAACTAAACCAACGCCTTCCCAACCAAAAAATAACTGTAAGAAATTATTAGCAGTTACCAACATCAGCATCATAAACGTAAATAATGAGATGTAACTAAAAAACCGTTGATACCCTTCGTCATCCGCCATATAACCAATGCTATAAACATGGACCAATAAAGAGACGAAAGTAACCACCACCAACATGACCACACTCAGCGGGTCGATTAAAAATCCAAGACTGAAAGAATAAGGGAAAAAGGAGCCCCCAGTAGCCCAAGTGTATAAGTTGGTATTGATGACATCCTGTTGATCGATAAAAATAGAATAAGCCACGCAAAGAGAAAGAACAAAAGAAAGTCCCACACCAGCAATAGTTATGGTATGTGCGCCAACACGACCTACTTGTTTGCGGAACAATCCGCTAATCACAGAGCCAACTAGGGGCGCTAAAACAAGGATAAGCGACAGATTTTGTATACTCACGTTTATTAACCCTTCAAATAATTCATTTTATCAACGTCGATATTGCCACGGTTACGATAAAGTAAAAGAACAATTGCTAATCCAATCGCTGCTTCGGCTGCTGCAACGGTTAAGATAAAAAAAACAAAAACTTGGCCTGATACGTCATGATAATGATGCGAATAGGCAATGAAATTAGTATTCACAGCAAGCAACATGAGTTCAAGACAGACCAACAAAAGAATAATGTTTTTACGATTCAACATCATTCCGACAAGACTCAATCCAAATAAAATAGCCCCAAGTATTAAATAATAATTGACCGGTATCATAGTTTAGCTTCCTAATTTTCCATGGGTTCTTTTCTCAATGGGCTCTGACTTCATTGCCACCAGACGAACTCGATCATCACGGTCTGTCATCAACTGTTTTTTAATATTTTGTCGTTTAGACCGAATAAGATGCCTTTGTGTCAGCGTCACTGCGGCAATAATTGCAACCAAGAGCAACAGCGCTGCCAGCTCAAAAGCTAAAATATAATCTGTGTACAAAACCATTCCAACTTGCTCTGTATTGGACAAGATCTCTGGCGAATTTTGGGGTTGAGCTTCAACAAACTGGCTACCAACTAATTCTGACGTGGATGATATTTCATCTCCCGCATGGAAGCCACTTTGCGGTAGCGCCACCATCAATAATCCAACAAGTAACGCCACGATAATTAACCCATAGGGCAAGTACCGCATAAAATGGGTTTTTCTTAACTCAACATCAATATTGAGCATCATCACGACAAATAAAAACAAGGTCATGACAGCACCAACATAAACTAAAATGAGTATCAGCGCTAAAAACTCAGCTCCTTGTAACATCCATAACACTGAACTTGCAAAAAAAGTTAAAACAAGAAAGAGTACGCAGCGTACGGGGTTGTTTTGCGTCACGACCATAAGTGCTGAAGCCACAGCAAGGGCTGAAAAAACATAAAAAATAATCTGAGGTAATAATGTGTTCATTAACCGTCTCTTAGTATAAATTCACTGCGACAATACCTAATCTAATATTGCGTCTTTCCTTTCCGCCCATCATGACAGTTAAGCCAGGAGCGTAAGCCATCATCGAAACTTCTTGTCAGATTCTCGATCACGTGCCAATTGCTTTTCCATCAAATCACCCACCGCCAATAACTTGTCCTTCGTCATAATATTTTGGCCGCGCTCGCTAATATGATAATGATGTATCGGGGTCACAACAATAGAATCAACCGGACAAGATTCTTCACACAATCCACAATTAATGCATTTAAACACATCAATGTCGTAACGCGTGGTTCGACGAGAGCCGTCCAATCTCGGCTCTGATTCAATTGTAATGGCTAAAGCCGGGCATACTGCCTCGCACAGCTTGCATGCAATACAACGCTCCTCACCATTAGGATAACGCCGCAACGCTAAAAGTCCTCTGAACCGAGGCGATATCGGCGTGAATTCCTCCGGGAATTGAACAGTCATTTTTTTCTTAAAAAAATACTTTCCCGTCAACTTTAAACCCGATAACAGCTCCAACAACAAAAAACTGTTCACGTAATGTTTAATAGATCGATAGACTTTATACGCTTTAGAATTTTTTTTCATACGGTTAATATACCAATTAGAACCACGGCTTCACGTGAACCATCACCATTAGGGCTGTTACAAGCAGCCATATAATGGTTGCAGGAATCAACACCTTCCACCCCAAACGCATCAATTGATCATACCGATAACGCGGGAACGTTGCACGAATCCACAAATACACAAACAAAAAGAACGAAATTTTAACAAAAAACCAGACAAAACCGGGCACAACAAAAAAGATACTTTCAAGACTAGGCACGCCTTCAAACGGTGATAGCCACCCACCCATGAATAACAAAGCAAGAAGTGCCGAAATTAAAACCATGCTCGTGTATTCAGACATAAAGAATAAAGCAAAACCAACCCCTGAATACTCAACATGAAATCCAGCAACAATCTCAGACTCACCTTCCGCCAAATCAAAAGGGGCTCGGTTTGTTTCAGCAATGCCAGCAATCCAAAAAATAAGAAACAACGGCATTAAAGGTATAAACCACCAATGAAGAACCCCGCCATGCTGAGAGTTGACAATGGCTGTTAAATTCATGCTCCCCGCCGCCAACAAAACCCCCACCAAAGAAAAGCCCATAGCAATTTCATAGGACACAGCTTGCGCAGCACTTCGTAAAGCACCAAACATCGCATATTTTGAGTTAGAAGCCCACCCTGCAATGAGTACACCATAAACGCCCAAAGAGCTTAACGCAAACAAATACAACACTCCGGCGTTAATATTCGATAAGACAACCCCTTCCGAGAAAGGAATCACAGCCCATCCAGCCAGTGCAGGTGCCAAAGCTAAAAGCGGCGCAATAATAAACAAGTATTTATTGGATTGTGTCGGTACAATAATTTCTTTTGAAATAAGCTTAATTAAATCAGCAAAAGGCTGCAGCAAACCCTTGAAACCGACTCGGTTAGGACCAATGCGTGATTGAATATAACCAATTACTTTACGCTCAGCAAAGGTCAAATAGGCAACCACTAACAAAAGAGGAAGGACAATAACCAGGATCTTAATAATAATCCAAATTAGAATGCTAATATCTTGAAACATCGCTCTTACCCGTATTAATTAGGAGTATACCGTTATTGCGGCAAAAGAATCGCCTAAATCCACCGTTTCTGGCATCGCATTATCAACCCAAACAACATCTAATGCCACTCGAGGGTCTTGCACTAGCGGCAATGTTATCTCAATATCGCCTTGAGATACAGTGGCAAGATCCTTCAATTTCAACCGAGAAGCCGTTTCAGGATGAACTCTAATCGACGCCGTGTCCGCTGCCATCGACTGCTGTAACGCTTGTGAGTTTCTAACAATAGCGTCACAGCGATAAAGCGGCCATTCAGCAACACGCACCAATTGATCGTTATTAAAAGGCAATGCCTCAGCATAAACAGGATCGTATTTGAGCGTTGTCGCCGAGCTCACCGCTATTTTTAAATCCGCTAACACTTCTTCAGAAGATGTGTAATCGAAATTTCGACAACCAAGCAAGTTACCTAACACACGAATTATTTTCCAAGCGGGACGCGCCTCGCCAGGAGGTGTAATCGCACCTTGCACTGACTGCCATTGATTGTCAATGTTAATATAAGTTCCTGACGTTTCAGCATAAGGCGCATAAGGCAAGATAACATCGGCATAATCTAGCATTGATTCATGATAATGTGCGGTGACCAAAACAACACACTCGGCTGCCAACATCGACTGCCTTGCATTAAATGGATTTGCAAAATCAAAACCAGGCTCAACACCGAGCAAGAAATAACCTTTTAATTTAGCATGCAGCGCACTTTGCACATCAAGTCCTGGCTGGCTTACTGCTTTACCTCCTGCCGTACGATGAGGAAGCATTCCTGCAAGCCACCCACCCGCCGCATTTGCTCCCGTGGTCAGGCGAAGCGTTGGAATATGACATTGTGTTTCTAACACATGAAGTAAAGCCCTAATCAATGAAGCATCAGGGTGATTCTCAATCATTGCTCCGGTAATAATAGCGCTTTTCTTTGCTTTTAATAAACGCGCCAGAGCAAGAGACGATTTATCCGTCTTTAATCCAAGCAATAAGCGCTGTATTGGCAAATCAAGCACTGTTGCGTCTTCAACCATGGCAAGCACCAATTTCGCAAGCTGCATCGGAATTTCATGCGGAGACACAATCGCTTTGGCGTGCACATCAAAATGATAATCATAATCAATCCAATTAATTGCACCAATTTTTGATCCACGTCGAAATGCTTTTCTAACACGAATACCCGCCAAAGGCGCTTCTCGGTGAATATTACACCCCAGCAACAACAACGATTCTTGATGTTCAATTTCAGCATAAGGTAATGTGTTAGTTGGTGCTAATGGCAAACCTTGCTGATCACGAAAGTCAGCCTGATGCAAACGGTGGTCTAAGTTATGAACCCCAATATCACGCATTAATTTTTGCAACAAGTAAAATTCTTCGGTGGTCGATGATGGTGATGCAAAAGCTGCAAACTGCTCAGGGCCGTGCTGTTTTATAACCTTGGCTATTCCGTCCGCCGCATATTTTAAAGCCGTAGACCAATCCACGGAGTGCCACTGCCCCCCTTTTTTAATCATAGGCTCAGTTGCTCGTGACTCACTATTTAAACCTAAATAGCTAAATCGATCGCGATCGGACAACCAAGTTTCATTAATAGACTCATTTTCTTTAGGAACGACGCGCATCAAACGATTTCGGCGCACATGCAAGTACACATTGGATCCCAAACAATCATGGGGCGCAACACTATGATGCTGCGTCATTTCCCAGGCCCGAGCAGTAAAGCGATAAGGCTTGGAGGTCAGAGCCCCCACTGGACACAAATCGATGATGTTCGCGGAAACTTCTGACGTCATACTGTGTTGAACGTAAGTACCAATTTGCATTTTTTCACCACGATTCGTCGCGCCAAGCTCACGCACTCCCGCAACTTCATCGCCGAAACGCACACAGCGTGTGCACTGAATACAACGTGTCATTTCAGTGGAGATTAAAACGCCCAAATCATCATCAGCAACCGCCCGTTTACTCTC
Organism: Legionellaceae bacterium; assembly: GCA_030157805.1. Taxonomy (GTDB): domain Bacteria; phylum Pseudomonadota; class Gammaproteobacteria; order Legionellales; family Legionellaceae; genus JAOAUB01. The sequence continues at coordinate 7,460 of JAOAUB010000077.1, read as the reverse complement.
ATCATAATCGGACTCAGCCTGACCATAACCCATTGAAACATCTTGCAGTTCACATTCACCACCCTGGTCACAAATCGGGCAATCCAAGGGATGGTTAATAAGAAGAAACTCCATCACCGCCTGTTGCGATCGGACAGCTTCTTCTGATTTTGTCAGGACTTTCATGCCGTTAGCAACTGGCGTTGCACAAGCCGGAACTGGTTTTTTAGAACCTTCAAGTTGCACTAAACACATTCGACAATTTGCCGCCACAGACAGCTTTTTGTGATAACAAAAGCGAGGAATGGGTATGCCTGCGTCATCAGCGACTTCAATAATCATTTTTCCATTTTCAACTTCAAACGATTTTCCGTCGATTTCAATGGTAGCCATTTGCTTTAAACCTTCTTAAATGTTCCCTCTCCCTTGTTGGGAATGAGGTAAAATAAATCATTGTACAATTGAGCGCTTATTCTTAATAAAATAATCAAACTCATGCGAAAAATGCTTCACAAAACTTTGTACAGGCCATGCGGCTGCTTCACCAAGCGCACAAATTGTGCGACCTTCAATTTTATTCGCAACATTCACCAACTTTTCGAGATCCCCGGGCTGGCCGTGCCCTTCTTTAATACGGTGCAACAGACGCACTAGCCAACCTGTACCTTCTCGACAGGGCGTACATTGCCCGCACGATTCATCCATATAAAACTCAGAAAGTCGATAGAGAGTATCCACCATGCACGTTGTATCATCCATCACAATCACAGCACCTGAGCCAAGGCCTGAACCGGCTTTTTGGATACTATCATAATCCATATCAAGCCCCATCATGACATCCCCTGGAAGAATCTTCATGGATGAACCGCCTGGAATAACTGCTTTAATCTTATGACCATGACGAATACCACCGGCAAGCTCAAGCAGATCTTTAAAAGGTGTGCCTAATGGGATCTCAAAATTAGCCGGGTTATTGACATGACCACTCACACTAAAACATTTTGTGCCGCCATTATTAGGCTTACCCAAGCCGAGAAACCATGCCCCGCCTTTTTCCAGGATAACAGGAACCGATGCAAAGGTTTCTGTGTTATTCACCGTTGTAGGCTTTCCATATAAACCATAGTTCGCAGGAAAAGGCGGTTTAAACCGCGGCATGCCTTTTTTTCCTTCCAATGAATTTAATAAGGCCGTTTCTTCACCGCAAATGTAAGCACCTGCGCCTAAATGATTATACAAATCAAAGTCCACGCCACTGCCTAAGATATTTTTACCCAAAACCCCTAACTCATAGGCCTCTTTTAAGGCTTGCTCAGTGCGCTCAAAGGACTCCCAAAACTCACCACGAATATAATTATATCCAACGGTTGCCCCCATCACATAACCAGCAATTGCCATCCCTTCAATCAGTTGATGAGGATTCTTAGACAAGATTTCACGATCTTTGCACGTTCCAGGCTCTCCTTCATCGGAATTGCATACAACGTATTTCTGACCCGGCGTATTACGATTAATAAAACTCCATTTAAGGCCTGTAGGAAAACCGGCGCCGCCACGGCCACGCAGTGCTGAAATCTTGAGTTCTTCAACAATTTTTTCAGGCGGTATTTTTTCGGCAAGAATTCGACGCCACGAACTGTACCCGCCCACATCAAGATACGATTGCAAAGCCCAGGGCTGTGGCAAATGGAAGGTACGATAACACACTTGGTTCAATTTAATCATACCAGCGTCCTCGATTCATCATGGGTATTGTTCCAACATTTGATCAATTTTTTGACTATTCAGGTTTTCATGGTAATTCTTATCCACCTGAATGACCGGCGCATTAACACAAGCTCCAAGACACTCCACCGAACGCAACGTAAAACGACCGTCTTGAGTTGTTTCACCCAATTTTATACTTAGCTTATCTTCCAATTGCGTCACAATTTCAGAAGCATTGGCAAGCTTGCATGAAATATTGGTGCAAACATTAATAACATGACGGGCCACTGGTCGTAGCTCATACATGGTGTAAAATGTCGCCACTTCATACACCGCAATGGCGGGCATCTCCAAATAGAGCGCAACGGCATCCATCAACTGAGGCGTTAAATAACCGTGCTGTTCTTGAGCAATGCGCAAAACAGCCATGACCGCAGATTGTTTCTGTTCGGCTGGATATTTTGCAAGCCAAGACAAAACGTCGTGCATGCTTTTCGGTGAAAGCATTTCTTGCAACAATTTAGATTTATTTTCGGACATACTTTAACCTTATGAGACTAACGTACTGGCCTTAACCGCCACTCCGCCTAACCTACGCTTCACGATGTCTCCACGAAGTCTAAAATCAGGGTTGTGTTGGATCCTACGAACAAGTCGCGGGACGTCGTGTCGAAAAGACAGTCATTGCCAACGTACATATCTTTATATTACTTTGCACCTTGTAAGGGAGTATCAACAACCCCAATCTAACGATCAACTTCTCCAAAAACGATATCCTGACTGGCCAAAATAGCGACGCCATCCGCCAACATATGCCCCTGCACCATGGCATCAAGACTTGCAAGATGGGCAAATCCTGGCGCACGAATTTTTAAGCGATATGGCTTATTAGCGCCATCGGACACTAAATAAATTCCAAACTCACCCTTAGGCGCCTCAACGGCACTGTATACCTCACCTTCAGGCAAACAAAATCCTTCGCTGAACAATTTAAAATGATGAATCATGGCTTCCATATCATGCTTCATGATTTCACGATGCGGCGGAGTTACTTTGTAGTCTTCAATCCGCACTGGGCCAGGATGACTTCGCAACCACTCAATACATTGTTTAATGATACGGTTAGATTGCCTCATTTCCTCAACACGAACAAGATAACGATCATAACAATCACCTGTTTTTCCCACCGGGATATCAAAATCAACGCGATCATACGCCGCGTAAGGCTGCTTCTTACGCAAATCCCAAGCAACATTCGATCCTCGTAGCATGGGCCCAGAAAATCCCCACTGTAACGCTTCTTCCGGGGAAACAACACCAATATCAACGGTGCGTTGCTTCCAGATCCGATTGTCAGTCAATAACGTTTCGTATTCGTCAACGCATTTAGGAAAACGCTCCGTAAAATCAGACAAAAAGTCAAGAAAACTCCCCTGGCGATTGCTGTTTAAGGTTTCAGTTTTTCGCTCATTATGCCAACGCGAAGGTTTATATTGAGGCATTGTATCAGGAAGATCACGGGCCACGCCGCCAGGACGATAATACGTGGCATGCATTCGAGCGCCGGAAACTGCTTCATAGCAATCAAATAAATCTTCTCTCTCACGAAAACAATAAAGAAAAACAGTCATCGCACCAATATCTAAAGCGCAAGCACCTAACCATAGCAGATGATTGAGTATCCGTGTTATCTCATCAAACATGGTACGTATGTACTGCGCACGAATAGGGGCGTCGATACCCATCAATTTTTCAATAGCTCGCACATAAGCATGTTCGTTACACATCATAGAAACGTAATCAAGCCTATCCATATAACCAACGCTTTGCAAATAAGGCTTTGTTTCTACTAATTTTTCGGTGGCACGATGCAAAAGACCAATATGAGGATCGGCGCGGACTATCGTCTCACCTTCAAGCTCTAAAACGAGTCTCAAAACACCATGAGCAGCCGGATGTTGGGGACCAAAATTAAGTGTGTAATTTTTTAACTCGATCATGCCTCGCTCCCATCATGGCCCAAATACCGATTATCTTTTCTAATGACTTTGGGAACAAGAATCCGTGGCGCAATATTCACTGGCTCATAAATGACTTTTTGTAAGCCTGCATCGTAGCGCATTTCAACATGGCCACTCAAAGGAAAATCTTTGCGGAAAGGATGGCCAATAAATCCATAATCCGTCAATATTCGACGTAAATCAGGGTGATTTTGAAATAAGACGCCAAACAAATCATAGGCTTCGCGCTCAAACCAGTTCGCTGACGCCCAAACACCTGCAGCCGATGGAATCACTAAATCCGCTTCGTCAAGAAAAACCTTAACTCGTAAACGATGATTGTGCTGAATCGACAACAAATGATAAACCACGGCAAAACGTGATGATTGATCACGAGCTTTAACGAGCTCGCCAGAAGCATTCGTCTCTTGTTGTTCAACTGCTCGAGAAAAACCACGATCCGTTGCTGCGTCGGTCTCCCAATCGTAAACACCGTAAAGCAGATAATCGATTGCGCAAAGATCGATTAATTGATCAAAAGCCACTGTTTTGTCATCTCGCAAGTGCTGCAATAAAGCGAGAACTTGTTCGCGTCGACATACGATCGTCACTTCATCAAAGGCCTGAGCGACGGCATGAATCAAGTCGGGATTTTCCGCGTGAATCTTTTGAATTTTTTCTGCTAAACTTGCATGCTTTGTCATGAGATTAATACCCGTATTTCGGTCGATTTAAATTTCGATGACCGATTTGCGCCTAATTTTGTTTTGTAATTGAATAATTCCATAAAGAAGTGCTTCTGCAGTTGGCGGACAACCCGGAACATAAACATCCACAGGAACAATACGATCACAGCCACGGACGACGGAATAAGAATAGTGATAATAACCACCACCATTCGCACATGACCCCATGGAAATGACCCAGCGTGGCTCAGGCATTTGGTCATAAACCTTACGTAACGCAGGCGCCATTTTATTGCAAAGCGTTCCAGCCACAATCATCACATCTGATTGACGTGGACTGGGCCTAAAAATCACACCAAAACGATCCAGATCGTAGCGTGAAGCACCGACATGCATCATTTCAACGGCACAACAAGCTAAACCAAAGGTCATAGGCCACATTGAACCACTGCGAGCCCAGCCCACGACCTGTTCAACAGAGGTTGTAAAAAAGCCATTTTTTTGAAACTCTTCAGCTACCATAATCAATCTCTAAAATGATCCTTTACTCCCACTCAAGCGCCCCGCGCTTCCACTCATAAATAAATCCAATCACTAAAAGTCCGAGAAACAAAAGCATTGCCGAAAAACCAAGCCAACCGATTTTACGCAACACCAACGCCCAAGGAAAGAAAAAGGCAGTTTCTAAATCAAATATAATAAAAAGTAACGCGACTAAATAGAATCGAACATCAAAAGGAAGATGTGAACTTTCAAACGGCGCAAAACCACACTCATACGGTGAATTTTTTTCAGAATTTGGTTTATTCGCACCGCACAATGCACCAGCGCCCAGAAGCACGAGCCCCATAACTAAACCAAGCAAAAGAAAAACAAGTATAGGTAAGTATTGTAATAACATGATTACTTTGCCCGAATTAATGGGACATAAAAAAGATAGAACACCAATTTTATGCCCGCTCATAATGGTACCGAAGGCCGGACTCGAACCGGCACAGCTTGCGCCACCGCCCCCTCAAGACGGCGTGTCTACCAATTCCACCACTTCGGCTTTATTTATTTTTACCCTCTTTCAAATCACTGCCTACCGGAATAGGAACAGAGTTAATGGGTAGATTAACTTGTTGAGGCATCGCCAATTTATTAGCATTTTGATATTGAATCGATACCACCGAAGATAAGATCAAGCTCGTTGCAAAAAACGCAAGCGCCAAACCCCCAGTGAGTTTAAAAAGAAAGCCTCCCGTACCTTGACTACCAAAGACGGTATTAGAAGCCCCGGAGCCAAATGATGCACCAATATCAGCACCTTTACCGTGCTGAATTAGAACCAGGCCAATCACCATCAGCGCGATGATAACATGAACTACAAGAATTAGTTGATACATTTAACAATTTCCACAAACTGCTTTGCACTCAGCGAGGCTCCGCCAATTAATCCGCCATCCACATCAGGCATAGCGAATAATGATGCAGCATTTTTCTCATTAACACTACCCCCATAAAGAACAGAAACATGATTTGCGTCATCTTCACTAAACGCACTAATCTGATCACGTATAAAGGCGTGAGTGTCCTGTACCTCATGAGGCGAGGCTGTTAAACCGGTACCAATGGCCCACACGGGCTCATAAGCTATCACTGCATTGCTAAAACAATGCCTGTCTTTTTCAAGAAGCTCGCATAGTTGCTTCTTTAATACGGCCTCTGTGCGGCCTTGTGCACGCTCTTCTTGTGTCTCTCCGACACAAAGGACGGGTATCATATCATGTTCTTTTAAGAGGTGGAATTTTTCTGCAATAAAATTTTCACTCTCCGCAAATAATTGCCGGCGCTCTGAATGCCCAACCAACATATAACGACAACCGAAGTCTTGATACATCAACAAAGAATGCTCTCCGGTATAAGCGCCTTGCAACGCCGGATAAATATTTTGTCCACCCCACTGAAGGGCGCTATGTTGCAAACACTGCTGGGTTAACGGAATGTAAATCGCCGGTGGCAATACCACGCAATCTAGTGTCGAGGGCCATGGCGTGATGTCATCAAACTCAGTCGTCAAATCAAGCAACAGTTGCTTCACAACATCAAGACGACCATTCATTTTCCAATTACCCGCTACAATTTTTTTTCTTATCAAGATCGTTGACCAACCGTACCGTGAACACATCAAGTCTAGCACAGCGCTATTCTAATGCGAAACGACGTCAAGTGCAATTCTCACGACGAAACATCGTAAACCACGCCCCCATTCAATTTTACATGTGTTAATTAAGTTAACGTTGAAGCAACAAACCGGATTCCCTAAAAATACTTCGGGACGTCCAAGCACTCGACATCCATGATCACCAAAAATTAAAAAAATATTTGAACCTTACTCTTTTTTTTTATTTTTTTTTTGGTATTATCCTAAATCTGGTCTAAAAAATATCTTCTTAAGACCAACAAAAACCAACTTTTCAATCTGTGGATAATTTCATAAAAATTTATTTTTATTGCTCTGTTTCACCTCATCAAACACACTGTACGATTTACATTAAATCCTTTGTTTAATTGGATTAACCCTATTTTGAGTTATTATTTTTCAATCATTGGTTATCCACAAAATCTGTGGATAACATTGTGTGTAAGGAGCATGAACGTTGACTGGCCTAATGTCTACTCATGTCAAGCGTTAATGAACAATTCAACACAAAAAACTAAAAATAAAATCCCGCTAACTCAAGGTAAGAATTTCTTCCAGCACAGACTCCAGGGCAGGAGCCTCCAAATAAGGTCGCTCAAGAACGGCACAAACGTTTTTTTATTCGCCGTCGATAAATGAAGAAACCACGCAGGAACAAGACCATCACCTGGAATATCCAACACATAATTATCCACAATGGCTATATAAATCATACTGGCTTTGTTTCTTAGATCAATAATTGACCGTATTTACGTATGGATATCAGAGCGGTGTTATTATCTCCGCCAAGTTTTCAGCCAAGCGTCCGCTTCAAGTGTGCCTATATCAAATTTAAAAGCAGCTTTACAGGTGATTCAATGGTACTTATGTCGCTGGCCGATTGAGATTTTTTTAAAAAAATTG
>JAOAUB010000076.1 GCA_030157805.1 Legionellaceae bacterium | reverse complement strand
ATAAAAACTATAAGTGAAAGGTTGGCTCAGCTCAACATGGATGAACGCTATTACACTTGTTTTACAACACAATCATAAAGTACGATACGATAAATAATATCGTAATACATTAATCATGATAAAAAATCGCTGCTCCTGGGTCAATGACGACCCGCTTTATATTCATTATCATGACCACGAATGGGGCGTTCCTATTTTTAATGAACAATTATTATTTGAATTTTTAATTTTAGAAGGCATGCAAGCTGGATTAAATTGGCTGACAGTTTTAAAAAAACGAACTAATTTTCGCAATTGTTTTGATAATTTTGATGCTGAAATAATAGCTAACTACGATCACAATAAAATAACCCAATTAATGAGTAACGCAGGAATTATTCGTCATCATTTAAAAATTCAGGCTGCCATTGTCAATGCACAAGCTTTTTTAAAAATAAGAAAAAACCAAGGTGACTTTTCGAACTATATTTGGAGTTTTGTCAACGGAGAGCCTTTACAAAACCATTGGGAAAACGCCACTCAGGTTCCGACGACCACGTTCATTTCAGATGTCATGGCAACTGACTTAAAAAAACGAGGATTTAAATTCACAGGAAGCACGATTTGTTATGCATTTATGCAAGCCACTGGCATGGTCAATGATCACACCATGAAGTGTTTTTGTTATAAAAAACACCTCAACATGCCTCGATCGTAAGTGATACTAATGATTAAAAATAACCATGCCATAATAACCACAATACGTTAGAATAATTTTGTTTGGAATCAAAAAAATAATCGTGGTAATAAGATAATGACTAAATTTAATTTCTGTTAAACCCAGACCATAATTAATCAAGTTCGCAGGAAGTAGCGGTGTTAATCTAAGCATCGCAACTGATTTCCATCCTTGATGTTCAACCCGTTTGATCAATTGTTCTGCACGTTGATATTGACTGAATCTGAACTTATCAGCCTTTAAATAGCGACTAATACAAAAACCACTCGCAGCACCTAATGCCGCACCCAGTATATTCAACAAAGTTCCCATCACCGGCCCGAAAAAAGCACCACCAGCCAACACGACCAGTAAGGTCGGTAAACAAAGAATACTGGTTAAACAATACAACGACACAAAGACAACTGGAGCAAAAAATCCTAAAGTATCAAGACTATCCACAAGATGCGGCAAATGAGACTGAAAAGTAAAAGCGACTAAACTAAATAAAAAAACAACCACAATCCAACGCATTGCTGTTGGGGAGATCCGTCTATTTACTTTAGATTTATTTTCCATAAGGTAACATGTTCAATGTGATTAACTAATACGTACCATAATAGAGTTTAGATTAACATTTATGTTCGTTGATGACACTACGCATCATAAAGAGGGTGCTAATTTTTACCCTTTACCAAACACGGGAAAGGGTAAAAACAGATTTTGCAAATTAATTAGCGACTGCGGCCGCCTTTTCCATTGCAGAAATTCGGACAAACTTACGATTTTTGGGTCCGCAAATAATAAATTCAACGTAGCCAGAAACTTTAGCAAATAAAGTATGATCACGACCGCAACCAACACCTTCGCCAGGATGAAATCGTGTGCCACGTTGACGCACAATAATTTCACCAGCATTCACTAACTGCCCACCGAATCGCTTGACGCCCAAATACTTAGGATTCGAATCGCGCCCATTACGCGTACTACCGCCTGCTTTTTTATGTGCCATTTAATTAATTCCTCACTTACCAATCGCAGTAATTTTAACTTGCGTATAGTTTTGACGATGACCCATGCGTCGCATGTAATGCTTGCGACGACGAAACTTAATGATTCTGATTTTTTTATGACGACCATGTTCCAACACTTCAGCCTTCACAACAACATCAGTCAATAACGGCGTGCCACATTGAACTGCATCGCCATCTGCGACCATGAGCACTTCCGAAAAGCTGATTTCCTGACCAACTTCACATGAGATTTGTTCTAATTTCAGAACATCCCCTTCTTTAACACGGTACTGTTTACCGCCGGTCTTGATCACCGCATACATAATAACTATTCTCCAACCAGAGCAACCGAAGAGCCGATTGATTCACGAAAGGCGCCTATTTTATTAAATTAATCGAATGACTTCAAGTTGAATTTAAACTATTGTATACTTCGCTGCCATTAATTGGTGTTTGTTCCTGGTCGCGGGGCAAAATAATTTAATTTTAATACGTCTTGGAGTCGTTCAAATTATGTCAATCATTATCTTAGAAGCAGAAGCAAGAAGCGATGTAGGAAGGGGTGCGAGCCGCCGTCTTCGTCGTCTTGAAAATAAAATTCCAGCCATTATTTATGGCGGAACAAAAAAACCAACAAATGTTCATCTAACGCAAAACAAAATTTTTAAAGCGCTTGAAAATGAGGCGATCTTTTCAAGTGTGATCACCATTAATGTCGACGGCAAAAAAGAACAAGTCATTTTAAAAGACATGCAACGTCACCCATACAAACCCATCATTCTGCACATGGACTTTCAACGCGTTTCAGACAAAGATGTCTTAATTCGACACGTTCCTCTTCATTTTACTCATGAAGAAAGTGCGCCAGGAATCAAAGCAGGCGGCATAATTTCGCACACCTTGACACAAATTGAAATTCGTTGCCAAGCGAAGCATCTTCCTGAATTCATTGAAGTCGATATGAGCAAAATCGAGTTAAATGATGTCGTTCATCTTGCGGATTTAAAGCTTCCTAAAAACACGGAGCTTACAGTTGATGTCACTGACGGCGACCATAATTTACCGGTAGTCAGCATCCATTTACCTAAGGTTGTGGTTGAAGAGCCTGAAGACGCTCCTTCTGAGTCCGATGTTGAAGCCACCGAGCAATCGACTTCAGAATCGTCAGAAGAAGCCAATTCTGATGACGAAGGTGCCTAAGATCGCTTTTTATGGCTATTAAACTCATTGTTGGCCTACGTAATCCGGGATCTGCCTATGAGGCAACTCGGCATAATGCTGGAGGATGGTTTATTGAAACCCTGCTTCAGCATTATTCATTTTCATTAAGGGTTGATCAAAAATTTCATGGTCAAATTGGAAGTTTTCAAATTGAGAATCAACCTTGCTTTGTCGTATTGCCCCTAACGTTTATGAATCAAAGCGGGCTATCGGTACGAGCAATCAGCCAATTTTATCGTATATCACCGGAAGAAATCTTAATTGTGCACGATGATCTGGACTTGCCTGTTGGTCGGGTCAAATTAAAAACCGCTGGCGGGAATGGCGGTCACAATGGTCTGCGAGATATTATCGCCCATTTAGGTAGCAATACGTTTCATCGTTTACGAATTGGTATTGGACACCCTGGAAATAAAGATTTAGTTTTAAATTATGTCTTAAATAAACCGTCAGTCGCTGATGGAAAATTAATACGCGATGCCATCGAAAACTCAATGGCCATTATTCCCGATTTACTTGCCGGGAAAATAAGTGCTGCAATGAATGTCATCAATAGTTGATACACGCAGCTCATAATATCTATTTAAATAGTAGGGTGATCATTAATGGGATTTAAGTGTGGAATTGTCGGTTTACCTAATGTGGGTAAATCAACGTTGTTTAACGCATTAACTAAAGCAGGTATTGAGGCCGCCAATTATCCGTTTTGTACAATCGAACCCAATATCGGTATTGTGACTGTTCCTGATCAACGCCTTGATGCACTAAATGCGATAGTCAAACCGCAGCAAACGCTAGCAACAACCATGCAATTTGTTGATATTGCAGGTCTTGTCCAAGGCGCTGCCAAAGGTGAAGGTTTAGGCAACCAATTTCTTGCCACGATCCGCGAAACCGACGCCATTGCTCATGTTGTTCGTTGTTTTGAAAATACTGATATTATTCATGTTGCAGGCCGCATCGATCCATTGAGCGATATTGCCGTCATTAATACTGAATTAGCCTTAGCCGACATGGATACCATCGAAAAAGCCTTATTAAAGACACTCAAAATGACACGCAGCGGAGATAAAGACGCCCTCTTTGAGAAGAAAACACTCGAAAAAGCACAAGCGCAGCTTAACGCAGGCCTTCCTATTCGAACGCTGGATTTAACTGATGAAGAAAGGCTTATTCTACGACGTCTATTTTTACTCACCGCTAAACCCGTCTTATACATTGCCAATGTTGATGATCAAGGCCATGTTAATAATCCCCTATTAGAAAAAGTCAAAGCGCTCAGTGCTGAAGAAAACGCGCGTATTGTTTCAATCTGTGCGTCAACAGAAGCTGAGTTAATTGATTTGAATGAATCTGAACGACAAGAATTTATGGATGATTTAGGACTGGAAGAACCTGGCCTCAATCGTGTTATACGCTCAGGTTATGAGCTTTTAGGCCTACAAACTTATTTTACCGCAGGCGTCAAGGAAGTCAGAGCTTGGACCATTCGCAAAGGGGCGAAAGCGCCTGAAGCGGCTGGCGTCATTCATACTGATTTTGAAAAAGGCTTTATACGAGCCGAAGTCATTGCATATGAGGATTTTGTTCACTACAAAGGCGAGCAAGGTGCCCGTGATGCTGGTAAGCTCCGCCTCGAAGGAAAAGAGTATGTGGTCAAAGACGGGGATGTGATGCACTTTAGATTTAACGTCTAGGACAAAACATGACAATAGACCGGTTAAAGAGCTTGGTTCAAGATGATCTTAATCAAGTTAATGCCCTTATCATTGAAAAAATTCATTCTCAAATTGGCTTAATTGACGACTTATCTCATCACATTATCCAAAGTGGCGGTAAGCGCTTACGCCCCCTTTTAGTTTTACTCAGCAGCCACGCTTGTCATTATCAAGGACAGGATCACATCACGCTGGCCGCTATGATTGAGTTTTTTCACACAGCGACGCTGTTGCACGATGATGTCGTTGATGAATCAACGCTGCGCCGTGGTCGTGAAACAGCGAATGAGCTTTGGGGCAGCAAGGCGAGCATTTTAGTTGGCGATTATCTTTTCACACAATCCGTTCAACTCATGGTGAGCGTGGAACATTGGAAAATTGTACGTCTTTTAGCTCAAACTGCACATCAAATCAGCTGCGGCGAAGTCAAACAACTCATTAATCGTCATAACTTTTCACTATCCATCCCCGATTATCTCGACGTAATTCACGACAAAACAGCCCTTTTATTTGCAGCTTCAGCCAGTATTGGCGCGATTCTTAGCCATAGTGGCGATTTAATTGAGAAATCTCTTTATCAATACGGGCTTCATCTTGGAAATGCTTTTCAGCTTATTGATGATGCGTTGGATTATTGCTCCGATCCCGAAAGCATTGGTAAAAATATTGGCGATGACTTAGCCGACGGAAAAGCAACGTTGCCACTGCTACACGCCCTAAAGAACGGCACACCCCAACAACAAGAAATTATTAAGTCCAGCTTGCAAGAAGGAAGCCTCAATCATCTTGAAGAAATTTTGATGGCCATTTCAGAAACCCATGCAATAGAATACACGCATGATTATGCTAAACAAGAAGTGCGCAACGCATTGCAAGCTCTGGAGTCTGTTCCCGACTCCATTTATAAAAAATCATTACAAGACTTGGCATTATTTGCAATCGAACGAACATATTAAAACTATAATGAGCTCTACCTGTCAATCAGCATCGAAAATTGAGCCATTTTTCCGTGATCTCAAAGACGGTCGTTTTGGCATGGGACTTGAGCAAACTCACATTAAAGGGCTCCGTCAAGTTGTGTAAAAAACCTCGAACATTGGTCTAAAAGAGTGTAAA
>JAOAUB010000075.1 GCA_030157805.1 Legionellaceae bacterium | reverse complement strand
GATTTTATAGCAATTTCATCAAATAATTGCCTTATTGCCTTATTGCCTTATTGCCTTGTATCATGAAGAGATTAGTAACGAATACAAGGATAGTTTTAATGAGCTTTAACCAAGGAAAGTGTCGTCAAGCAATACTGTTATTGACAGGCTTAAGTTCGTCGATAGCATTTTCAGCCAGCCAGTCAGCCAGTCAGCCAGCCAGTCAGCCAGTCAGTCAGTCAGCCAGCCAGCCAGCCAGCCAGCCAGCCAGCCAGCCAGCCAGCCAGCCTAAATAATTTTCTTCATTCTGTTGTTGATGTCAAGCAATATACACCACTAGTTACATTTACCGTAGGCCCTGATTTTGTTCAGCCAGGTCAAGCGCAAGCGCTTACTCTAAACCCACCGTTTCAAAATCATTATACTAACAATAGCAGCACCGCGACTGTGGCTGATGCCGGAGGATTTGTTGGGATTGAGCGAGTAGTAACCGATTATCTTTCAGTACAACTGGGAGTGGCAGGTTATGTGGATGCCCAACTGACTTCACAAGGCGATGTCTGGCAATTTGCAGTGCCTCTCTTTGACACGCTGGGCTATTCTTACCATATTCATCATTCACGGGTGATGTTCAGCAGTAAAATATTAACGACATTGCCGCGTTATCAAGCAGTTCATCCTTATTTCTCCTGGGAATTAGGAACAGCCTATAATCGAGCCAGCAACTATCAAGAACAAGCCTTAATTCCCTTAGCAGCTCCCATGACGCCTTTTGCCAACCATACTCAAAGCGCCTTTGCCTGGGGCGTTGGTGTGGGGGTTGATTATAGCATTAATCAACATGTCCGCGCAGGCGTTGGCTATCAGTTTGCAGATTTAGGCTCTGTTTCACTGGGCGTGACGCCGGCAGAAAGCACCACGCAGACACTGGGTTTGGCGCATCTCTACACCAATCAACTTCGATTCCAATTCACCTTTTTAGCGTAAGGAAACCTCTTCATGTTTAAATTTATGATGCGCGCAATTATGCTGCTTAGCTTCTCACTGCATTCTGTTTTGGTCTTAGCAGCAGGGCCAGTCAACCCGATTACGGTTACTTTTCAAGATGGAACGACTACGTTTGTCACAGGTGCAACGGGAACAGCAAGTTATTTAGTGAGTGTTGACCCTTCGGTGACACCGCCAGGTTATCCGCTCACCATGAGTGTGAATAATTTACCAGATTGGGCAACACAAATCACTACAGGTGGTACGGCATGTACCACTGCTGCTGCAACATGTGGGAATTTAATGAGCTTGAGTGCCGGCGAGAATTGTTGCTTAATGCTAAGCTTAAATGGCGCAAATTTAACAGCAGGCAGTTACTCTATTGCTCCTATAGTTGCAACAACTCCTAAGGCGACCTATCAAGGACAAGCGGCGGCAACGAGCGTTACCGTAACAGCAGCGCCGCAAACAACAACTATTTCGATAACGCCTGCGGCTACCGCGCCACAGACTCTAACTGCAGATGGGACAACATCACTCGTTTTTACTATCGCGAATACAGGTGCAACAACTGCGACAAGTATCACTGCAACTCAGCCAGTGGGTTGGAGTGGGGTCAATATTGTACCCAGTGCAGGTTGCGCAAGTCTTGCCCCTGCTGCCGACAGTTGTACGTTTACGCTGACTTCCAGCACGCCGAATTTGGCAAAGCAATTTACTGTTCAAGGTGCGAATACAGGCACTGCTATATCGAGTCCGTATGTTGCATTTCGTACCCATGGCGGATTAGTGTTTTCGGTGTCAGGAACGTCACCTGCAACTGCAAAAGTGGTGTCAGAAACAGATAATAATAGGGGGATTCAGTGGTACAACGGTACGTATAGTACCACAGGAGCACAAAGTATCACCGATGGTTATTATAATGACCCCGCCACAGGCAATCGAGATACTAGCGGCAATACTTATAAAATAACTCTGGCTTACGGACTACCTAACGACCCAGCGACCTATGCTGCTGCGGTTTGCTTTAATAACACAGCTTCGTCAGCTAATCGTGGCGACTGGTATCTTCCCGCCATTTGTGAGTTAGGGACTTATAATGAAGGTGCAGGTGGTTCCAATGCTGAATGTGGCTTAAGCATCGCCAATGTTGAAACCAACCTTTATAATTTTGGATTTCTTTCTAATTTAAGTACGACGCTCTTCTATTGGAGTTCTACCGAGTCCTTTGGCCTTCCAGAGGACCTTGCGTGGAGCCAGAGCTTCGTTGGTGTTGGCGGTCAGAGCTACGGCGATAAGCTCTTTCAGAATGGGGTTCGTTGTGTTCGGGCTTTTACCTATTAGCCTATTTATCTATTTTAGCGCGCGTTTTCCAGCGCGCTATTTTTTAATTTTTTAGGGTTATATAGATGGCGCTGTACACGGAATTACCTGTGTATCGAGATAGTTACACGCTGATTCTTAAGGTGTTTGAATACACTAAGGAGTTTGATAAAGAGTATAAATACACATTAGGCCAAGACATGAAACGGGATGCGTTGCGACTGATACGCAACCTTTACCGCGCCAATAAAACAACCAGCAAAGTTGCCCATCTGGAGGTTTTTTTGGATGAGCTGGAGTTGCTGAAATTAGAAATCCGTTTATGTGTTGATATGAAATTATTGCCAATGAAGAAACAAGCCGTATTAAGCGGGCTTGTGGAGCGCATTAGCAAACAAGTTATCGGTTGGCGAAATGCAAATCGGTAAAGCCAGAATCTCAAGCGTTAAGGCGTTTGAGAGCGAGCAGGTTTTATTTTTAAAGCGCACTGGGACTGCTTTTTTTGAGTAGTTTAATTACATCAGACAAGAGTCCTTGTTTTGATTAAAACACCAGTGAATTGCGGTCAACTATTGGAGTTCTACCGAGAACTTTGGCAATCCACAGAACAATGCGTGGAACCAGAACTTCAATGGTGTTGGCGATAGCAGTCAGAACAACGACAATAAGAACAATCAGAATGGGGTTCGTTGTGTTCGGGATTTGAAAATAAAACTAAAATAGCAGTACAGCGCGGGCAGCATCCGTTGCCCGTGTTTTTTTATTTGAGTCATCATGATTGAGTTAAGCGAATTATTTGAGGCTTACGAAGGTTGTCGTAAAAACAAGCGCAACACGATGAATGCCATTGCATTTGAAGTCGATTATGCAAGCAATCTAATCGCACTTTGTAATGACATCAATCATGGCATGTACCAACCAGGACGCTCAATCGCTTTTATTGTCAACAAACCAGTCAAGCGAGAAATCTTTGCGGCAGACTTCCGCGACCGCGTGGTGCATCACTTGATAATCAATAAGCTTAATCCTCTATTTGAAAAGACCTTTATTTATGACAGCTACGCTTGCCGACAAGAACGAGGAACCCATTTCGGCATCAAGCGCCTTGACCGGTTTATCCGGCAATGTTCAAACAATTACACACAAGACTGTTATGTCCTTAAGCTAGACATCCAAGGGTTTTTCATGGCGATTGATAAACGTGTTTTATGGGCACAGCTGCAATCATTCATTATTGACCAATATTGCTTCGCTGATAAAGATTTTTTGTTGAGTCTTTGTCAAAAAATCATATTTAATAATCCCACTAAAAACTGCCACATCAAAGGCAGTCAACGTCATTGGCAAGATTTACCGCGAGACAAAAGCCTTTTTTATTCAGCGCCAGACTGCGGTCTTCCAATTGGAAATTTGACCAGTCAAATATTTGCCAACTTCTATATGAATGATTTCGACCATTTTATAAAACACGGACTTGGTGTCCGCTACTATGGTCGTTATGTTGATGATTTTGTGTTGGTGCACCAGGACGTTGAATATTTAAAGTCACTAACTTCAAAAATAGTTGATTTTTTGAAGTCCAGTCTTCATTTGACAGTTCACCCACGAAAAATACATTTACAGCATTACAGTAAGGGCGTGAATTTTTTAGGGGTGACTATCAAGCCTCATCACATCATGGCTGGCAAGAGGATTAGAGCAAATTTGTATGATGCCATTATGAAGCATAATGCCTTGGCTTTAAAGAACAAACCAACACGTGAAGAACAAGCTATGTTTCTGTGCAGCATGAATTCCTATCTTGGCATCATGAAGCATTACAATACATACCGACTGCGCAAGCGAATGTTGATTAAGCATCTCTCCGCATGGTGGTGGAATTTGGCTTATTTTAGCGGAGGGTGCTCCAAACTGACTTTGAAGCAAAAAACAATACGATGAATAACGCATACAACAGGGTGTAAGTGAAGAATGAGCTTGGATGTAGATGGATTTACAAATGAAGTCAATGGTTGCGAGGTGGTGATAAAAATAGACTCGAATCATCGGCTCTTAAAATTAGCACGAAACTTGCCTTGGGATGCGATGCTTGATGCAATATTTCCAGACCTGCAACGCACCGATAAGAAACATTGGTGGATGGGCAGACCGCTGCGTGTCCGTATTCACTTGGGTGTTTATATTTTACAGCAGATGTTTAATCTGACTGACCGAGCCGCTGAGCAACAAGTGCGTGACAACGCTGCATTTCGCTTATTCTGTGGTTATGGATTAGTCAGCAAATGGCATGCGCCGGACCATACCAAAATTGAGGTTTTTCGTTCACGATTAACGGCAGAAACCCAGCGTAAACTTGCCAACATGATGTCTCAACAGGCGGTTAATTTAGGGTATGCGAATCCGGCAGAGCTTGACATCGACTCAACAATCCAAGAGGCGAATATTGCGTTTCCCGCCATCGCAAATTTGTTGATTAAAGTCGCGATACTTGCTTCTAGGGTTGGTAAAGGGCTTAATCAACTGTGCCATGCTGGAGAAAAACGATTCAGTGTTGGGCTGAGCCATTTAAAACAAATCGCCTTGTATTACTTCAATTTGAAACGCAAGGGCGAATCCGAAGATTTATTAAAGTCAGTACTGAAACGATTATGGTGTGAAACCTACGAAC
Source organism: Legionellaceae bacterium (assembly GCA_030157805.1). Classification (GTDB taxonomy): domain Bacteria; phylum Pseudomonadota; class Gammaproteobacteria; order Legionellales; family Legionellaceae; genus JAOAUB01. The sequence goes on along the minus strand of JAOAUB010000075.1, from coordinate 825 downwards.
AATCATTACCAATCCTAAATAGCCTGAGCCAGCTGAACAATAAAGTCCGAGCAGGAAAACATTGGACGATTCGCCGAGCCATGGAGAAGTTGCAATGGCGAGGGTGTGAGCTTCTTGGGCAAATTCATGGGTATCTTTTTGAGGGATTAACGAATACGGCAATCAATTCGCTTCACGCCTATCAAGTAGCTTGCTTTAATAAAGGCAAACTCAACAAAGGATTGCAGTTTGGCCGCACATTTCAATTAGGACGAATCGGCAATAACTTCTTGTTCGTTGGTGAATGTACTTCATTACACATGCCGGACGCGCAATCATTGCCTGCCATGGTGAGATTACATGAGAGCCTATTTGGCAAAGGACAGATTGAATCCATCGCCACCGATAAAGGGTACTATTCCTATGATAATGAGCGGCAATTAGAGCAAATGGGCATTCAGGAGATTCAGCTGCCACGCCCAGTAAGGACTCTCGATGCTCCAAAAGAGAAAACACCAGGACCGATTCGTCAATTACTTCATGACCGGCGTGCTGGTATTGAGCCGCTTATCGGACACACGAAACACGGCGGTCAAATGGATCAAAGTCGTATGAAATCCGACCAAACAACACTTGCGGCTGGATATGCCTCCGTGTTTGCTTTTAATTTACGCCAGCTTGTGAGGAACCTTATGGGCGAAGTCCGTCCTAAAGTTGATAAAATGAGTTATATTGCAGCAAATGATGCTAATAATGATGCATTAGCTGTCACCCAGAACGTAGCGAAGGATCTCGTGATGACGAAGGCCAGCGCTTGATTCAGGAGATCCCTCGCAGGCTCGGGAT
>JAOAUB010000074.1 GCA_030157805.1 Legionellaceae bacterium | reverse complement strand
GCATCTGCTAATTGATTCAACATCGTCAATAAATGATGTAGATCATCGCGACCTAAGGCATAAATTAATCGCTCATAATTCACGGTTGTCGAAGCTGAAGCACTCACGCCTAGAATCTGCCAAAGACTTTGTTGACATTGTAATAGCGCGCAAACGGCATCGTGATTACTCAAGCGATATTGCAAAACAAGCTGTAAATCTCGAAAATCAGTTGACGTGTCCGTTTCTGTGTTAAAACTATCTTCTTTAGCGTCCCTAAATTGACTCAAAGCATTTAAAGCTTCGTTCAAGGCTAGTTCTGCATGATCAAGTTGATGTTGTTGCTTTTCAACCAAAGGCTTTAAGCCCATAGTCCACGCCTCATCTTGTTAGATAATGTAATCCACCGTCATAATTTCATACTCAATTCGGCCGCCAGGGGCTTCAACAATGACTGGATCGCCCACGTATTTTGAAATAAGCGCGCGACCTATGGGAGACGTGTAAGAAATTTTATTCACTTTAATATCGGCTTCATCTTCCCCAACAATCTGATAGCTCACCTCATCTTGAGTTTCCACATTATAAACTTTCACAGTGGCGCCAAAAATAACCTTGCCTTGATTAGGAATTTTACTAATATCAATAATTTGGCAATTTGATAATTTAGCCTCTAGCTCATTGATACGTCCTTCATTAAAACTTTGCTGTTCTCGTGCAGCATGATATTCCGCATTTTCTTTTAAATCCCCGTGTGCGCGAGCTGAGGCAATCGCCTCAATAATCTTGGGGCGCTCAACAAATTTTAAACGCGATAATTCAAGCCTTAAAGCCTCAGCACCTGCTGAAGTCATTGGATAATTCTGCATGACCCTATTCCTCTATGTCTAAAAACTTTTGTCAATTCACGAGACACGTGATCGTTAAATTGACAAAACAACGCTTAATGTAAATCTTGCAAGCAAGTCACCGTGTCCCGATCTTCGTATTTCATCGCTAAACACGCCGCCTCAGCACCAGATAAAGTAGTAGTATAGCTAACTTTATGCTGCAACGCATTGCGTCGAATAGCAAATGAATCCGCAATGGCTTGCTTACCTTCCGTAGTGTTCACAATAAAATCAATATCATTGTTTTTAATCAAATCAACCACATGAGGGCGTCCTTCCGTCACTTTATATACTCGGCGACAATCAATGCCAGCAGCCTGGAGAACTAAGGCGGTCCCACGCGTCGCAATGACTTCAAATCCCAAAGCAATCAAACGCTTAACCACTTCACCCACGCGCGATTTATCATCATCACGAACCGAGACAAACGCTTTTCCTCGACGAGCGATGTTAGATCCTGCTCCCAGTTGAGCTTTAGCATACGCTTGACCAAAACGACGAGCAATCCCCATCACTTCTCCCGTTGATTTCATTTCCGGACCAAGAATAGAATCAACGCCAGAAAACTTAATGAAAGGAAAAACAGGAAGCTTGATGGAGTAAAAAGAAGGCATTGGGTAATTTGAACCAAACCCTTGTTGTCTCAAGGACTCACCAACCATGCAACGAGCTGCAATTTTTGCCAAAGGAACTCCTGTGGCTTTCGAAACAAAAGGTACTGTTCTTGATGCTCGTGGATTCACTTCCAGGACATAGATATCATCCCCCTGTATAGCAAATTGCGCATTAATTAAACCAACAACGCCTAGCTTCAACGCCATTTGACGAAGTTGATCGATTAAATCTTGTTGCACCACCACGCTTAAACTGAAAGGAGGAAGACTGCACGCGGAGTCACCGGAGTGAATACCTGCTTCCTCAATATGCTCCATAATACCGCCAATTAAAATATCTTGCCCATCACAAACGGCATCAATATCAACTTCAATCGCATTATTAAGAAATTTATCCAACAAAACTGGCGAATCATGAGAAACTGCCACTGCATGCTCTAGATAATGTTTAAGGTCCTCTTCTTGATACACCACCTCCATGGCACGACCTCCAAGAACATAAGAAGGCCTTACCACTAAAGGGTAACCAATACGATTTGCGACAAGAATGGCATCACTCTCGCTCCTTACTGTACCATTCGCCGGTTGATGAAGGTGCAAATCTGTCACTATTTTTTGAAAACGCTCACGATCTTCTGCCTGATCAATCGAATCAGGCGAAGTGCCAATCACTTGAACTCCATTAGCTTCTAATTCGTAGGCTAATTTAAGAGGCGTTTGTCCACCGTAATGCACAATGACGCCGTGAGGTTTTTCAACCGCCACAATACTTAAAATATCTTCCAAAGTAACCGGCTCAAAATAAAGTCTGTCAGAGGTATCAAAATCGGTAGAGACTGTTTCAGGGTTGCAATTCACCATGATGGTCTGATAACCCGCCTCACGCAAAGCCATTGCTGCATGAACACAACAATAATCAAATTCAATTCCCTGACCAATACGGTTTGGCCCGCCACCTAAAATCATAATCTTCTTTTTAGCGTTATCAGGCCGAGCTTCACACGCGGAATAATACGTTGAATAACAATAAGCAGTTTCACTAGGAAACTCCCCTGCGCAAGAATCAATTCGTTTATACGAAGGTACTACATGGTGCTTCAACCGGTACTTTCTTACCTTTTCTTCGGAACATTGAAGCAACGCACCTAAATAAGCATCCGAAAATCCCCTCTGCTTAAACAAACGAAAGCTTACCTCATCAAATGCGTTGATGGATTGCCCTATCAAGGATTGTTCCATCACCACCAACTCTTGAAGCTGCCTCAGAAACCAAGGATCAACACGACACTCCTGATAAACATCCTCAAGAGTTAAGCCATGACGAAATGCATCTGCAATATACCATAAGCGATCAGGCGTTGGTTCACGTAAATACCCCCTTAATCGACTCCCATTTTCTGATTTTTTTGTTGTTGGGGGATATAAAGAATTCAAACCAGTTCGTCCAATTTCAAGACCGCGAATTGCTTTTTGCAAGGATTCTTGAAAATTAGAACCAATCGCCATGACTTCGCCCACCGATTTCATTTGGGTCGTCAGCGTCTTAGACGTTTGTGGAAATTTATCAAAATTAAAACGCGGTATTTTAGTCACCACATAATCAATCGTTGGCTCAAACGATGCCGGCATCTGCCCGCCCGTTATCTCATTCGCGAGCTCGTTTAAGGTATAGCCCACCGCTAACTTGGCGGCAATTTTCGCGATAGGAAATCCTGTGGCCTTTGATGCTAACGCTGAGCTTCGCGAAACGCGTGGGTTCATTTCAACAACTAAAACTCGACCATCTTCAGGGTTTACTGCAAATTGAACATTCGATCCACCCGTATCCACACCCACTGCGCGCAATACTTTAATTGCCGCATCACGCATACGTTGATATTCTTTGTCTGTTAACGTTTGTGCAGGAGCGACTGTGATGGAATCTCCTGTATGCACCCCCATAGGATCAAAATTTTCAATAGTACAAACAATGATGCAATTATCGTTTTTGTCGCGCACCACCTCCATTTCAAACTCTTTCCAACCTAAAACGGATTCGTCAATCAAAAGTTCATGAATAGGAGATAAATCAAATCCTTGGATACAGATCTCTTCAAACTCTTCGCGATTATACGCAATACCACCACCACTCCCGCCCATGGTAAATGAGGGACGAATAATCACGGGAAATCCCAATGGAGCTTGAACCTTAAATGCCTCCTCTAAACTGTGAGCAATAGCAGAGCGAGGCATTTCAAGACCGATTTGTTGCATCAACAGCCTAAATTGATCACGATTTTCCGCTTTATCAATCGCATCTTTCGTGGCACCAATCATTTCAACATTGTAATGCTCCAGCACGCCTTCACGAACCAGATCCAAGGCGCAGTTCAACGCGGTTTGCCCCCCCATGGTCGGTAACAACGCATCAGGGCGCTCACGCTCAATGATACGTGCCACTTCTTCCCATTTAACGGGCTCGATATAAGTAGCATCAGCAAGCTCTGGATCCGTCATGATGGTGGCAGGATTTGAGTTCACTAAGATGACCCGATAACCCTCTTCTTTAAGAGCTCGAACGGCTTGCGTTCCTGAGTAGTCAAATTCACAAGCTTGCCCAATCACAATAGGGCCTGCGCCAAGAATAAGAATAGATTGAATATCCGTGCGTTTAGGCATTATACCTCTCGAGAATGAAAATACTGTTGGCAACAGCCAAAGTATTTTGGCGATTTTTAAACCAATGCAACAGAAATTTATCGCCTCATCGTACGTGATTAAAGGTGGATTGAAAAAGCACAAAATATACTTTTTTATTTTTTTTTGCAATCCACGACAAATGCGACATCATGCTATTTAGGGAATTTAATATTAATATTCCCTCGTTGCTGAAAACTTAATGTTAGGGTAACGCTCCTGGGCCATCGCTAGATTCACCTTCGTTGGTGCCAAGTAAATCAAGGCCTCTCCCCCATCTAAAGCAAGATTTTCATCAACTTTATTACGAAAATCGGCCATGGCTTTATCATCCTCAGAATATACCCAACGAGCGCAACTAATATTAGCAGTTTCGTAAACGCAATCAACCTTATATTCATGTTTTAAACGATGCGCAACGACATCAAATTGCAAAACTCCTACGGCACCTAAAATAAGTTGGTTTCGATTGACAGGCCTAAACACTTGCGTTGCGCCCTCTTCCGATAGTTCGACCAAACCCTTCACCAGCGCTTTGCTTTTTAAGGGATCTTTTAAAATCACCAAACGAAACAACTCCGGTGCAAAATTAGGAATACCAGTAAATTTCAGCGCCTCACCTTGTGTAAAGGTATCACCAATTCGAATGGTTCCGTGATTATGTAGACCAATAATATCACCGGCTAGCGCCAAATCAGTGTGGGTTCGTTCGCCGGCCATGAACGTCAATGCATTCGCAATTTGAATATCTTTACCCATACGTAAATGGGATAATTTCATACCCCTTTTAAACTCCCCCGAACAAATACGCATAAACGCAATGCGATCACGATGTTTTGGATCCATATTAGCCTGAATTTTAAACACAAATCCTGAAAATTGTTTTTCGGAAGGTAAAACTGTTCGCTCCACCGCTTGACGTGATAAAGGTCCTGGTGAAAATTCAACAAAATTATCCAGAAGCTCTTGAATGCCAAAATTATTAATCGCTGAGCCAAAATAAACCGGCGTCATCTTGCCATCCAGATAACGTTGCAAATTAAATTCATGAGAAGCGCCCACGACCAAACTCATTTCATCACGCAACTCACGCGCCAAATCACCTAAGACGCTATCCAGCTCAGGATTATGCAATCCTTTTATTGCAACTGCCTCTTGACGCTGTGCATTTTTTCGATGCTCATAAAGATAAACGGTATCTCTTGGAATATGATAAATTCCTCGAAATCGCTTCCCCATTCCTACAGGCCAGGTTACCGGCGCACATTGAATCCCCAGCACCGACTCCACTTCATCCAATAATTCAATCGGGTCACGCCCTTCCCTATCCAGTTTATTAATAAATGTCATGATCGGTGTGTCCCGTAATCGACACACTTCCATCAATTTAATCGTACGATCCTCAACGCCCTTAGCAGCATCAATCACCATTAATGCCGAATCCACTGCAGTCAACGTTCGGTAGGTGTCTTCAGAGAAATCTTCGTGACCTGGCGTGTCCAATAAATTGATCACGTGATCCGCATAAATAAACTGCATGACGGACGTTGTGATAGAGATTCCCCGTTCTTTTTCCATCTCCATCCAATCTGAGGTCGCATGCCGCTGCGCTTTACGACCTTTAACAGTTCCTGCCAGCTGAATAGCACCTCCGAAAAGCAATAACTTTTCGGTCACTGTCGTTTTACCCGCATCAGGATGCGAAATAATGGCAAAGGTACGTCGTTTTGAATAATCTTCATAGCAATGAGACATAAATAAACCTTGACTGTATAAAAAGTATCAATTAAAAATTGAATTAAATTATGTAAGATTATACGGCATATGTAATTTTTCGTAAAAAGTTAATTCACAAAAAAC
>JAOAUB010000073.1 GCA_030157805.1 Legionellaceae bacterium | reverse complement strand
AAAAAAAATACAAGTGGAGAATGACGATTGAGAGTAGTTTCAGAGATACCAAAAGTACTCGATTTGAATTCAGTATGAATGAAAATATAACTATCAAAGCGGAACGATATACTGTTTGGCTGTTGATTGCAGCCTTAGCAAGTCTTATCGCATGGATTATTAGCTACGCCGCTGAACAAAAAAATTTACATTATGAGTTCCAAGCCAATACTTATCGACACAGACGGGTACTTTCATTTTTCTATTTAGGTTGTCAAATAGTTAAAAAACAAATAGATGTCCTCATTGATCTTGACCACATTCGCCTCTCAGCTTGGGATGCGGTTGCATGGGTACACTATGTTAAAAAAACTGACGATCCCTCAGGCCTTAGGGAGCAATGCTATCAATCAAACTCAGATGGAAAAATTGTTATATTCTATGGAAGCAATACGGGCGCAAACCGCAAAACTTGAAAATTATTTCAATACAATACTGAATGAATGACATTTAACAAGGACTTGACGTTACCAAAATGGTAACATAAACTATTACTATGAGAATAATTGCCAAAAGTCGCTTAAGAATTTACTGGGAAACCCCAGGTAACGAAAAAGCACAACCATATTTAATTGAATGGTACCATTTTTGTTCGAAACAAGACTGGAAAACACCACAAGATATTAAAAATATGTTAAAAAATGTGTCGTTTGTTGCAAATGATCGGGTGATTTTTAACATCAAAGGCAATGATTACCGAATCATTTGTGCAATAGACTATCAACGACAAGCAATGTTTATAAAATTTGTTGGCACACATAAAGAGTATGATCATGTGAATGCTCGGGAGGTAGAATAAAATGATTAAACCTATTCATAACGACGATGATTACCAAATGGCACTGGAGCGAGTTGATGCCTTGTGGGGATCTCAACAAGATACCCCTGAGGGTGATGAGCTTGATATTTTGCTTGTATTAATAGAAGGATATGAGAATAAACATCATACGATCCCCCCTTCTGATCCGGTTGAAGCTATTTTATTTTTAATGGATCAACAGCATTTAACAAGGAAAGATTTAGAGCTATTTTTAGGGCCTAAAAGTCGCGTCAGCGATATATTGAATAGAAAACGTAGTTTAACAATGCCTCAAATAGTCAAGCTTCATAAAGGATTGCATATCCCATACGAAAGCTTAATTGAAGAAAGACGATATATTTAACGTTAGGATCTAAGATGGGCCAATATAATCAGGATGCACAATTACCATAGCTGGCATAAGAGGCAACGCTATCCCACTGAATTGAATCCGTTAAATGACGGTTAACAACACTGTAATAATAGTTAC
>JAOAUB010000072.1 GCA_030157805.1 Legionellaceae bacterium | reverse complement strand
TCAATAAGACGCCCCGTTAAAGGAGGAAAAAGATTAACAATCTGTGACGGATTTGCTTCAATAATCCCCGGCACCGCAACAACATGAGGCATGCTCAATGTTCCTACGGCTTTGATGATGATTTGCGAACGCAATGGAGAGTCGGTCGGAATGATAATGTGATTAGCTTGACGAATCATCATTGGCGGGGGAAGCGCTCGGGTTTGATGAGCGATCATTGCCAAACATGCCTTTATAAAAAAAAATGCGACAACCACACCAAAGAAGGTTGTGAATGCTATTGCGAGAGGCTTTTGATGATCCGATAAAGTAGCATATCGAGCACGAATCAATGCGATGAAGGCATGGATTTTCATAAACTATTCCTTGTTTATAGGGCTCCATTAACCGCCCTGTTCTCATGCTAGCGTCAAGCAGCACCAACTGCGCGTTGATTCACAATGTACGTACTCAATAGATTAATGCAAAGACCACCAATAACAAGAAGTCCTGCCAGCAGTTTCCATGCCTCAAAGGGCTCGGCCAAAATTAAAACAGAGCTTAATACACCAACAATAGGCACCAACAACGTAAAGGGTACAATAACGCCGACCGGATAGCGGCTTAAGAGCCAATTCCAAATGCCATAGCCAACCAGAGTTGATCCATAAACTGTATACAGCAAGGAACTCGCGCCCACCCACGTCACATGATGATAGGTATACAGCATACTTTGCGGCCCTTCAAAAATCAAAGACAACAGCAACATAGGAACAACTGCCACTAAGCTCCCCCAAATCACCAAAGCAAACATAGTTCGGCCGCTGTTGTTTTTGACTTTTTTAGTAATGAGCGTACCAATGCCCCACGATGCGGCCGCGGCAAGAATAAAAATAAACCCTAACAATGAATTACTTTTTTCAAAATTCGAAGCAATCAGCGCAATGCCCGTAAACGAAACTAGAGCTCCTGCAATTTGTGATACCTTAGGGCGTTCACCTAAGAAGACTATCGCAAAAAACAAACTAAAAAAGATTTGAACCTGCATCACAATTGACGTCATTCCCGGCGTCATGCCCACATAAAGTCCCATAAACAAAAATGAAAATTGCATCGCAAAGGCAATAAGTCCATACCAAGCAATTAATCGAAATGGCACGCCAACAGGTGGTTTGATAAAAAAAACCGCTGGGACACTCGCTAATAAAAATCTCAGCGCGCAAAGAAATAAGGGGGAAAACTCTTCAAGACTCAGTTTCACAAACAAAAAATTGAAACCCCAAACAATCACGACAACAAGGGCCAGCAAAAGATGAGTAATAGGCATAGCAATTGATTACCCTTTAAAAATTTCTTCATTCTAACACAAATTTTATACTTTTTTTCTTTGTACGGTACAATTTTTCACGGCTCTCCCATTAAAAAAAAGCACGTGGGGACTTAATTGAAGACTTTTGCGCACAGGGATGTGCGCACAAATCGCAGGAGCATTTTCGTCTGAAATACAGTCCTCACCTGCTTTTTTTTAATGGGAGAGCCCTATACAATTTTTGAGAAACTATTAACATTTGACTCTTGATTCAACAAATTGAGACAACACTAATTTCGCAGCTTGTTGAGTTCGAAGAATTTCCTTCTCACCATGCGCCACGGACACAAAACCTGCCTCAAACATCGAGGGTGCTAAATAAATACCTTCTTGCAACATACCATGAAAAAAATGACGGAAAAGCAACTCGTCAGACGCCGCAATGTCTTGAAAGTTAAGAATGTTTTGATTTCGATTAAAACAGAAACCAAACATACCTCCTAAGGATGCGCCCGAAAAAGGAATATTCAAGTCATGGCACACGTCAGATAAGGCATCAATTAATTGAGTTGCCACTTTAGAAAGATTGTCATAAAAACCAGGCGTTTCAAGTTCACCAAGTGTTGCAAGACCTGCGGCCATCGCCAGAGGATTCCCAGACAACGTTCCCGCTTGATAAACAGGACCTTCCGGTGCAAGATGAGACATGATTGACGCCTTGCCGCCCACCGCACCAACCGGCATGCCTCCCCCAATGATTTTACCTAGGGTTGTTAAGTCAGGCACAATATTATAACTCGATTGCGCACCACCTAACGCGACTCTAAATCCCGTCATCACCTCATCGAAAATAAGTACCGATTGATTAGCATCACATAAAGTCCGCAGACCCGCCAAAAAATCAGGCTGGGGCAAAACAAATCCCATGTTCCCAGCCACAGGCTCAACAATAACGGCGGCAATATCATCAGCATATTGTTCAAACAAACGAGCTGTTGTTGCTAAATCATTATATTCAGCCACTAAAGTATGCTCAGCCACACTCGCGGGAATACCCGGTGTTGATGGAATGCTTAAAGTTAAAACACCTGAGCCCGCTTTAACGAGCAGACTGTCACTGTGACCATGGTAACAACCGTTAAATTTAATGATTTTATTTTTTCCAGTGTAGCCACGTGCCAAACGAATTGCTGTCATTGTGGCCTCAGTGCCTGAATTCACCATACGAATTTTTTCAATCGCAGGCATGCATTGAATCACTTTACGAGCAAGCATCAACTCAAGTTCGGTTGGCGCACCAAAACTCATGCCACTCTGTAAAACGTTAGTCACTGCCGCGATAACGTTCGGATGGCAATGACCAAGAATAAGCGGTCCCCACGAGCCAACATAATCAATATACTCACGATCATCCACATCCGTTAAATAAGCACCGTTTCCTTTCTTAAAAAAAACAGGAACACCACCTACGCCTTTAAATGCGCGTACCGGAGAATTAACACCGCCAGGAATGATAGCTTGTGCTTCTTGATAGAGCTGTTGGGATTTATTCATTGAGGAAAGCCTTTACAATTGTCGTTACAGCCGTTAAATTAGGCACATTTTATCCTTATTGTAAAATACTATGCAAACATATAAACGTTTTATCTGTGTCATTTGTGGGTTCGTCTACGATGAAGCTCAAGGGTGGCCGGACGATGGAATACAAGCTGGAACATTATGGGAAGATGTTCCTGAAAATTGGTTTTGCCCTGATTGCGGTGCATCTAAAGAAGATTTTGAAATGATCGAAATCGTTTAACAAAAAACCCCACTTGTTTTTATCTTCATTTAGCCTGAGGCTCGCTGCAAAGACTGATGTTTTGAGCAACTCAGGCTGAGTGTCAATTGATCTAGAATGGTTTTACAACCACTAAAATAACAATCGCTATTAACAACAGCGTGGGAATTTCATTAAATAGCCGATAAAATCGCGTTGTTTTTTGGTTATGATCGTACTTAAACTGTTTCAAATAATGACCGCACCCTAGATGAAAAATCCACAGAAAAGCAACCCCCATTAATTTAGCGTGAAACCATGCCGCATGCGTGTAATATAACCAACCATACGACAATAACCACCCCCCCAAAACAGTTGTTAAAATCGCTGCAGGCCAAGTAATTCCATAATATAAACGTCTCTCCATCACTTTAAAACGTGCCCTGCTGATGTCGTCAGTACATGCACTATGGTAGACAAAAAGACGCGGCAAATAAAAAAGCCCAGCAAACCATGCCACCATGGCAATAATATGACATGCTTTAATCCATAACATGGTCGCTTATCTCCTGGTTTGTCGATGCTGACGCAAAAGATTAAGCATCTCAACACTCAACGAAAAGGCCATCGCAAGGTACACGTACCCACGCGGAATATGAAATGAAAATCCATCAGCCACAAGCACCGTTCCAATCAACATTAAAAAGCTCAGTGCTAGCATTTTAATCGTAGGGTATTTATCAATAAAATGACTTACCGGCTCACTAGCGTAAATCATCACCCAAACTGCACACGTAATTGCTACAGCCATAACCCAAAGTCGATTAGTCAAGCCCACCGCCGTGAGGACACTATCAAATGAAAAAATAACATCCATAGCCCCTACTTGAAAAACAACCCATCGAAAAGAAGGAAATTGATCTGAAGCCACAGCCTCTTCAGCGCGCACATCCGTAACCTCATGATGAATTTCCTGAGTTGCTTTTGCAATCAAAAAACCGCCGCCCAGCAATAAAAACAAATCTCTCACAGAGAAGGGTTGATGATAAAAAATAAGCAGTGGATTCGTTAATTGAGTTAAATAAAATGCCGATCCTAAAAGAGCTAGTCTCGTCACCCACGCAAAGGTCAATCCCCAGCGACGCGCCTTTTTGCGTTGCCCTTTAGGAAGTTTTTCAGTAAGAATAGAAAGAAAAACTAAGTTATCTACACCCAGAATAACTTCAAGAATAATAAGGGCAAATAAACTCGAAATAATATCTAAAAAATCCATAAATTAACACCTCTTGATCCTGAGACTGTATCGAACCTTAATTGAATAAACCATTCACATTATGTGTTATATTAGCTATAATTTTACGTGCTCTACAATAAATCATCAGAGGTAATTATAATCATTAAGTTCATCAAAAATTTACTGCGTCGCTCTAGGCAAAAACACAAACCCATTGATGCCAGCTATATTATTCCACGCAGCCAACATAATGTCTCGAAAACTAATATCAATGTCAATGCATTGAAAGTTCTTAATCGCATCAATAGTTCAGGTTTTCAAGCCTACCTTGTTGGAGGTAGCGTTCGAGACTTGTTGTTAGGTAAGCTCCCCAAAGATTTTGATGTCGCCACTAACGCAACACCCAACCAAATCAAAAAACTTTTTCGTAATGCCCGAATCATTGGCCGACGCTTCAAACTAGTGCATATTCTTTATGGCCGTGAAGTCATTGAAGTGGCCACCTTCCGAGGTAATGATGATGTTGCGAGCGTTCATCAAGTCACGAATGAAAGCGGCATGCTGGTTCGCGATAATGTGTATGGAAATATTGAAGATGATGTGTGGCGTCGGGATTTCACCATCAACTCGCTCTATTATAACCTAGAAGATTCCTCGATCATTGATTTTACAGGTGGTGTTAAAGATGTTCGACAAGGTGTTGTTCGTCTTCTTGGTGATGCTTCAACTCGTTATCAAGAAGATCCCGTTCGCATGTTACGAGCAGTTCGTTTTAGCGCTAAACTGCACTTTACGCTCGCCGCAGAAACTGCCGAACCCATTAAGAAACTTTGTTCTCTTCTTGAAAACATATCCAGCTCACGACTCTTTGATGAAATCACCAAATTAAGCCAATGCGGTGAAGTCAAACGTGCTTTTCATTTAATGCTCGATCATGGTCTCTTTGCCTGTCTTTTTAAACCAACCAACAACATCATCAACAGCAGCGTCTATCCCGTAAAAGCACTGCTAGATATCGCCCTTGAAAATACCGATGCCCGCATTCAAGACAATAAACCGATAACGCCAGCTTTTTTCTTTGCTGTACTGCTTTGGTTTCCTCTTAAAGCACGTGCTATTGAGATACAAAACACCGAAAGTTTACCTCCTCTAGCCGCTTTAGAACGAGCGATGACGGACGTTATTGTTGAACAAAATCGCGTGGTAGCTGTTCCTAAACGCTTCACACAAATGATGCGAGAGATTTGGCTATTGCAATTTCGTTTTCAAAAAAGAAGCGGTAATAGAGCTTATAACCTGCTAGAACACCCCCGTTTTCGAGCAGCTTATGATTTTTTATGTCTACGCTCACAAGTTGGCGATGAAACAAAAAACCTTGCTGAATGGTGGACTAGTTTTCAAGATGCTTCCGAAGATCGGCAAAAAAATATGATCGACAAACTACCTAAAGCAAAGCACGACGCTCCAAAGCCATGATAATTAGTTATCTTGCTCTGGGTAGCAATTTAAAAACCCCTGAGCGGCAACTGCATTTAGCAATCAATGCCTTACGCCGCACACCCGGCGTACAGCTGCTTATTCAAGCCCCATTCTATCGCAACAAAGCCTTTGGGCGTCGTGCCCAGCCTGATTTTTGTAACACGGTCGTTCAGATCATGACAAACTTTAAACCACAAAAACTACTTTCAGTTTGTCAACAACTTGAGAAAAAACAAGGCAGGGTACGTCGTACAAAATGGGGCGCGCGCACCATAGATATCGATATTCTTCTCTACGGAACACAAACTATTCACACGCCCTCCTTACAAATACCACATCCCGCGTTAATCCAGCGTGACTTTGTTACCATACCATTACTGCAAATTAATCCTAAAATATCACTACCCGACGGACGATTATTAGCTACAATAGTCTATAATCAA